>NZ_JCBDGX010000030.1:0-35451 GCF_059834345.1 Vibrio sp. R11-SG3-ISO3-SZ | reverse complement strand
CGCCCATCGCTAACCCTTTTAAAAATGTAGAAAAATAGCTCATTGTTTATGGTCACTTATTCTGTGTGGCGAGAGTATAACGCCTAAGGCGTTGGAGTTAAATTATCGCGCTATGTATAGCGCTGACTATGTGGAAAAAACATCAATAGCCACCATTGATAAAATTAAATATAAGAGATCAGTTTCTTATTGAAATGCACATTGTTTGCATTATGCAATTGCACTTTGCAAAAATGCAATCAAAGCCTGACAAGAAGTGCGATATAACAGGCTAAAACGGCCAATATAAACTTGGCATGCATCATGCATTTATATTATTGACCCTTCTTAAGCCGAGGGTCACCTAGCCAACTGACGTTGTTAGTGAATGAATTTTGTTCACAATACATATAAGCCAAGCGCACGATTGCGGTTGGCTCTTTTTTTGCCTTTTTTCCGGAAAAACTCGACAAATCCCCACTTTTTTCTCCATAATGGCCGCTTTTATTGCACAAAGACGGTAGTTTTTACGACCGATTGTCAGTCGATATCGTCTTTATCCAGTTGTTTCACTAGAGGAAAAGTACCCACGTCATTAAGGAAGATGGCATAGCAACGTCAAAGAGGTGATATGAATCCAATAATCTCCGTTGGGCCATTAGAGTCGTTCTTAGTCGCAATCAGTGTGTTGTTTCTCGGCCAGTTTATCAATGCTCGTCTTCCTATCTTGCAGCGTTTTAATATCCCTGAACCCATTGTAGGCGGGCTTGTGGTGGCGCTCATCATTACCGTGCTGCATTTCAACCACGTCGATGTGACCTTCTCTTTACCGCTGCAAAAAATCTTCATGTTGATGTTTTTTGCCACCGTCGGCCTAGCGGCCAACTATACCCAATTGATGAAAGGTGGGGCGAAGGTCTTTTTGTTTCTTGCGATCGCCTCATTTTACATCGTGATTCAAAATGGCGTAGGCATCTCTTTGGCCACCGCGCTTGGTCTTGATCCTCTTATGGGGCTTATCGCCGGTTCGATAACCTTGTCGGGTGGACATGGCACAGGGGCGGCTTGGTCGCAAACCTTCTCCGAAAGCTTTGGACTACCGAACACTTTAGAAATCGCGATGGCGTCAGCAACGTTTGGTTTGATCATTGGTGGCATTATTGGCAGTCCTGTGGCTCAGAAGCTGATTAATAAACACCAGGTTGAATCTCAATATGGCTGTGGCGGCCACACACACGAGAAGTTTCCTGATCTTGTCACCTATAACGAGTACGAAGAGGACAAGGTCAACGCGAAAAAAGTGGTGGAAGTGCTCTTTATCTTACTGCTTTGTGTGACGGGGGCTAAATACCTAGAGCAGTGGGTCAGCGAGTTGGCGATCTCTTGGTTGATGATTCCCGATTTTGTTTATGCGTTGTTTATCGGTGTGTTTATCACCAATATTCTCGAAGTCACCAAAACTCACAAAGTGGACACCGAAACCGTCGATATCCTAGGGACTGTATCGTTGTCGCTGTTTTTGGCGATGGCGCTGATGAGCTTAAAGTTGTGGAACATCTTTGATTTGGCGCTGCCGTTTTTGCTGATTTTAGCCGTGCAATCGGTGATTCTCGGCCTGTTTGCTTATTTCGTGACGTTCAAGGTGATGGGAGCAAACTACGATGCGGCAGTGATTGCTGGCGGCCATTGTGGTTTTGGGCTCGGCGCGACCCCAACCGCTGTCATGAATATGGGCTCGTTGGTCAATAAATTTGGCCCATCCCCTCAGGCCTTTATGGTTGTGCCGATTGTTGGCGCGTTTTTTATCGATATTGTCAATTTGGTCATTCTGCAAGGCTATATCAGTTTTATCCGTTAGTGGAATGAGCCTATAAAAAAGACCCAGCCGTGTTATAACGCTGGGTCTTTTTTAATTGTTTTATCTCAAGGTGAGCTTGGTGCCGTCGAACTTCAGTTTACCGAGCAGGTTTTTCGCGTTTTCTGCCCCTAATTCAGTAAAGGCAACACCATATCGAGAGTAATGGTGTGATCGCTGAAGATTGCAGATCTTGCCAAACAAAGGCTGAAATTCAACCCCTTTACCACTTTGCACCATCACATTTAGAGATACTTCTTCTCCGACTTGGAATGAACGGCTCAGTGGCGCGGTAATGAATCGGCAACCGCCTTTGGAGAGATCGCGAATTTCACCGTCCAGCCGATGGGACTGTGCAATCACTTTGACCGCGAGGTTGACATCGTAGCGTGGCTCTTTTCGAAGTTGGGTGACCTCCATGGTCTGTGGTATGGAAAGCGCAACCATAGGCACAGGGGACACCATGACGTGCAGGAGTTGTGAGCGGAAGTGGATCAGCGCTCCTTCGCCACGGGGTGAAATGGCTCTCACTGTCGCCCAAAATCCTTCTTGGAAGAAATAGTCAAGGTCATCGTCGGAGACCTTGGGTAACTCGGCTAACACATAGTTATCAGAGTGCGAACCGATGAACGCGGTTTTACAGCGAAATGTCGTGCCCACTGGAGTCGTGATGCCGATGGTTAATTCTCCACCATGCTCAACCATGGCTAGAGCGTCCGAGCTCTTAATTATGGATTTATTTTTGTCTTTGATTTTCGAACCCGAATGTCGTTGTTGTTTTAACACTGCCTGAGATGTCATCTAGCCTCCTGCTTGCCGCTTTTTAGTTGTTTTTGCGGTCAGCATCATATTTTTTCGAAAATCATGTCAGAATGTTTCCGAGAGTCTTAGATTTTATTCACGCTTGAAGGATTGTTCAAACATCTATTTGCGGTAAAATTATGAGCCAAGTAGCATTTTTAAGAGTAATTATGCAGGAAAAACTGATTTTCGATGAGTCGAACTGTCAAATTCGTGTTCACCTTGAAGGGGAAGAGTACGCACTAGTTCGTTACCATAAAGTGGCAGACGTCTATCACATTACGTCAACGAAAGTGCCTGATGCGCTGCAAGGGCGAGGTTATGGCAAGGTTATGATGGAAGCGATCCTTCCCCTGTTTGAGGAGCGAAAGCTAAAAATTCACCCAGTCTGCAGCTACGTTGTCCACTACCTTGAGCGTCACCCTGAGTGGCAACATTTAGTGGCGTGAGATGTTAATCGGTTTTGATTCTCGCCATATAGTCAGTATCAATGTACTGACCTTGGCGAGGTGCGGGACTGGTAAAGTCGCCAGTTTGCGATTAATGTAACACTTCTTTCACATCAACATGTACGGCTTATGAATCGCTCTGCCTCTTGGAAAACCCCACAAAACTTTCTGCTGCTCATTTCTATCGTTGTGCCCATCGCTTTTTCAAGCTGGATGGCACTGTTAAACAACTTTGTGATCGAGAAGGCCAATTTCGATGGTGCAGACATCGGCCTATTGCAAAGTGTGCGTGAGATACCGGGTTTCTTAGCGTTTACCGCAGTGTTTGTTTTGCTGTTTGTCCGTGAGCAAAAGTTCATGTTGATCTCTTTAGTGGCGTTAACACTGGGCACCGCGATTACGGGGTTCTTCCCCTCCCTATTTGGCCTATTGATGACCACGTTACTGATGTCGACCGGCTTTCACTATTTTGAAACTCTAAAACAGTCGCTCTCCCTGCAATGGTTAAATAAAGACGAAGCGCCAGAAATGCTCGGCAAGCTGATATCGGTTGGCGCGCTTGCCTCTCTGGTTACCTACGGCGCGCTTTGGCTGTGTTTGGAAGTGTTCGCGATGGAGTTTAAATGGGTGTACCTGCTGTTTGGCGGCGTTGGGCTGGTGTTGGTCGCTTGGATGGCGTTCGCGTTTCCTCAATTTGAAGCACAAACCCCGCAAAATAAGAAGTTGGTGCTGCGCAAACGCTATTGGCTCTATTACGCATTGACGTTTATGAGTGGCGCTCGTCGCCAAATCTTCACCGTTTTTGCCGGCTTTCTGATGGTGGAGAAGTTTGGCTACTCGGCGGCCGATATTACCATGCTGTTTTTGATCAACTACCTGTTTAACTTCCTATTTGCTAAGCGTATTGGTCGCTTTATTGGCCATGTGGGCGAGCGCAAAGCCTTGATGTTTGAATACGTCGGCTTGATTGGCGTGTTTGTCGGCTACGCCTTAGTGCAAAGCGCAGAGTGGGCCGCCGCTTTGTACGTGATTGATCATCTCTTTTTTGCTTTGGCATTGGCGATAAAAACCTATCTGCAGAAAATTGCTGACCCTGCTGATATGGCTTCAACTGCGGGCGTCTCCTTTACGATTAACCATATTGCTGCAGTTGTCATTCCAGTGACCTTTGGCTTTATTTGGCTTGTCTCTCCCGCTGCGGTGTTTTACATCGGTGCGGCGATGGCAGGGGTATCACTACTGTTATCTTTAAACATTCCCGCCAAGCCTGAAGAAGGGAATGAAGTCCGACTATTAAGATGGAGCTAGCGCTGTGAAACAAGAGGCGACCTCACTCAACCAAAATATCGTTCCTATGTATCCGACGTTGAAAGCGTTGGATGTCGATGCGCTGGCGCCCGGCGAGCACAAACTGTGGTTTGCGGTGGCGACTGACGCGGTGGGCCACGCTCAAACTTTACCCGTTAGAGTGTTCAAAGGTGAGCAAGCGGGCAAGCGCGTCATGATCACGGCGGGCGTTCACGGTGATGAACAAAATGGCATCTTGACTGCTCAAAGTTTGGCAAGAGCCTTAGTGGGCAAAAAGTTAGCCGGCACGGTGACCATAGTGCCAACGGTCAACCTCTCGGGTATCGAGCGCCACAGTCGCGACTTTCACTCCGCCGCGCCAGACAGCTCTTCTGCTAACCTTAACCGCCTGTTTCCCGGCAGTGCGGAGGGGGACGATGCCAGTCGCTATGCCTTCAGCTTGTGGGAGAACTTGCTCAAACCCAATGCAGATCTGGCGATTGATCTGCATTCGCAAACCAGCGGCTCAGCGTATCCTTTGTATGTGTTTGCCGACTATCGCTTGGAAGAAGCCATTGCGATGGCAAGACTCGTCAATCCTGATGTCATTCTTGATGATCCCGGTGACCCGGGTATTTTGGAAACCGTCTACAACCGCGCGGGGATCCCATCCATTACGATTGAAGTGGGTGTGGGGCGTTACACCGACATCGACATGGTTGGAAGAGCGACGCAAGGCGTGCTCAACATTTTGCGCGCCTATGAGATGTTGGATGAACCCGTATCACGCAGCGAAACTCCCTGTGTTGAAGGGAAAAAGATCGTCAGTATTCGCGCCAACCAGGGCGGATTTGTCCTGTGTCACGTGCCTTTGCTGGCCAAAGTTGAAGTCGGTCAGTCGCTGGCGACACAATATGACAGTTTTGGCGATGTGGTGGATGAATACGTCGCGCCAGTCTCGGGGACGGTGATCAGCCACAATGTTGAAGCGGTTCGTGCGCCGGGATCACTTGTCGTGCGCTTGATTTGCTGAGGGTGCAATACCCTTAGTATCTACCCGTGGTTAATCTGGCTATTCACCGCTATGATGAGTAAAACCCATGACATAGGAAACGTCACCATGATAGAGATCGGCCAAACTATTCCAGAAGCGGTACTGAGTGAGCTTACGAGCGATGGAATGGTGTCACACTCAACTTCTGAACTATTCGCAGGTAAAAAGGTGGTTCTGTTTGCAGTACCTGGTGCCTTTACTCCCACCTGCTCTGAAGCGCACCTTCCCGGTTACGTTGTGCTCGCAGACAAGATCAAAGCGCAAGGCGTTGACTTGATTGCTTGTGTCTCCGTGAATGATGCCTTTGTGATGCACGCATGGGGCGAAGCACAAAACGCCACCGAAATTATGATGCTGGGCGATGGTGATGCAAGCTTCACCAAAGCGTTAGGGCTTGAGAAAGACACCGCTTCATTCGGTGGTCTGCGTTCACAACGCTATGCAATGGTGATCGACAATGGCGTTGTCACCCAACTCAACGTTGAAGAGCCAAGCAAGTTTGAGGTAAGCAGCGCTGAAGCAATTCTCGACACACTGTAATCAACGCCGTTATTGAACGATGGCCCGCATTGCGGGCCATTTTTTACACGCCTTTCATTTCCCCTGCACCATCACCCCAAGCTTTTTGCCCATCCGATACAAATTTCCGCGATCCATTTGAAGAAACTCGGCTGCTTTTGACCAAGTGCCGTTGGCGACGTCAAGCGCATGAACAATCAGATCTTTTTGATAGGCCTCGACAAGCTCGCGCATTGGCTGGCTCTCTTTGGGTAAAAAGTGCGGTTGTGATGCGGTGTTGTAGGTGGTTAGCCCAGTGTCAAAGTGGCTCGGTTGAATAATATGTTGCTGCTGCTGAATGCAGCGCAGGGCCGCTCGCGTGAGGGTGTGTTCTAGCTCTCGGACGTTTCCTGGCCAGGTCTGTTTTTCCAGCAAGAGAATGGATTTGGGATGCAGGTGCAAATTAGGAATGTGGAACTGGTTGCGAACCTTCTCCAACAAATACCCCGCTAGCACCGCAATATCACCTTCGCGTTTGCGAAGCGGAGGAACGTCAATAGGAAAAACGTTCAAGCGGTGGAATAGATCGGCGCGAAACTGACCCGTCTTGACCGCCTTGTCCAGATCGCGATTGGTGGCGGCGATGATGCGCACATTGACCAGCAAACGTTGATCGCTGCCGACGCGTTGCACTTCACCTTGCTGGAGCACTCGTAATAGTTTGGCTTGCAGCGTTAATGATAATTCTCCGACCTCATCGAGAAACAGCGTGCCACCATCGGCCAGTTCAAATTTTCCCGCTCGGTGCTGACTGGCTCCGGTATAAGCGCCTTTGACATGACCAAACAATTCGCTTTCAGCCAATCCTTCTGGCAAGGCGGCGCAGTTGACGTAAATCATCGGTTTGTCAGCGCGATGACTTTGCGCGTGGACACTGTGCGCCACCAACTCTTTACCCACCCCCGTTTCTCCGGTGATCAACACAGCGTAGTCCGACTGCGCCACGGTTGAGATGTTGGTTTTCAGTTGGCGTATTTGGGGGCTAATGCCCATCATCTCACCCGTCTGCGATCGTGCTTGCTGGATGAGCGTCTGCGTCACCGACTTCTGTTTCTGATTTTGCGCTTTGAGCGCATTCATCTGCGAGATATTGCGTAGTGTCGCTGCCGCAAGCGCGGCAAAGGTTTCAACCGTGACAACATCGATGCTGTCAAACGCGCCGACTGTGAGTGAATCTAAAGTTAAGATGCCAACCAATTGCCCCTCCACATACAAGCTGCACCCCATGCAGTCATGGACATCCAAATCATTCTCTGCGCTGAGCATGATGCCGCTGAACGGGTCGGGTAACTCACATTGAGCATCAAAACGCACCGGGGAGGTGCTTTGCATGATGGCTTGAAGTCTGGGGTGGTTTTTCGGATAGAAACGGCGACCAAAGATGCTCGCCGCAATGCCTTTTACCGCGACGGGTGTCAGCAGCCCATCCTGATCGAGAATGAACAGCGCACTCGCATCACAGGGAAAGACACGGTCAACACCGTCAATTAAGACTTGATATTGACGTTCACTGTTTTGGCTAGAACTGAGGTTAAGGGCAATATCGAGTAAAACGCGATTGAGTTTATCTTGCATGGTTGTCATTTTGTCATATCGGCATGCAGGAAGTGTAGCACTGCGATGTTGTTTTAACATCAACAATGTCATTGGGTTGTTTAGCCCAGTTTAAACTTCTCCCGATACTGCTGAGGAGACACGCCGACTAAACGACGGAAGTGGTGGCGCAGCGTGACGGCGCTGTCGAACCCCGATTGTTGGGCAAGTTGCTCAATGCTTAGCGGCTCGGTTTCCAATAACCCTTTGGCGCGTTCGATGCGCTGCTTGATCAGCCAGGCTTTAGGGGAGAGGTTGAAGCTTGAGCGAAACTTTCTATCAAACGTGCGCCGCGACATATTGGCGTGGCTTGCCCATTCGTCGACGCTGATGGCTTGACTGAGGTGTTCATTCGCCCACTCAACGGCGTTGGAAAACGAGCTCGGCACTTTGAGCATGGGCGTTTCGACATATTGTGCTTGTCCGCCGGTGCGATGTGATGAGACAACCAAGCGCTTTGCGACTTGGTTGGCGATTTGGTAACCAAAATCTTCGCGTATGATCGCCAGTCCTAAATCGAGCGCAGAAGCGCTGCCAGCGGCGCAGCCTATTTGCCCCTCCAACACATACAGCACGTCCGATTGATAGTCCACATCGGGAAATTGTTCACGAAACTTGCTCTCGTACATCCAATGCGTGGTGGCTTTTCTACCGGCGAGCAGCCCTAATCTGGCCAGCAAAAATGAGCCAGAGCAAAGAGACAGCACTCGCTTACCTGCGTTAACAAAACGCGTTACTTCTTTCGCAATCAGCGGTGGGATGGTGTCATCCCCTGTTGGCCAACCGGGAATGATCAAGGTGTCAAACGGCTCAAGCGAGCTTGCTGATTCAGTGACCAAGGTCATGTTACCTGTGGTCTGAATTGGCGCGTCTTCCAGTGTGATGACTTGGGTATCGTACCACTCTTTGAATTCCGGTCTTGGCAGGGCAAACAGTTCAACCGCGCAGGAGAGCTCAAATAAAGTCACGTGCTGATGGGCCAATATTGCAACGCGCACTGTTTTGGTCTGATGTGCGTAGGGTTTTGCAGTGAATCCCTGTTTGTCGGTGCTCATTATTTACCTCCAGCTGAATGCAGCTTTTGGCTTATTATTAACGAACGTTGGCTTTTAAGCCAGTGGCGAGGTCGATAATTTGTGCGGATAATGGTGCTAACCTCAATAAACAAGGAAGAGAGCCATGAGCGCAGTATCAAGAGTACCGGCAGCGAGCAGTGAGGCAGCGTTGCGCCATTTTGAGTCGTTAATGCAGTTTGAGACCGATTGCTGGGACGTGCACCATGCGATAAGTAACGGATTACAAGATTTCGTTCTTATCGATGTGCGCGGTGAGGCGCTGTTTGACGCAGGGCATATTGAGGGCTCGGTATCGATTCCCCATGCTCGATTGAATGAACGTGCGTTGGTTCACTACCCGCAAGAGACGCTGTTTGTCGTGTATTGCGCAGGGCCACACTGCAATGGCACTGAAAAAGCCGCCGTTCGTTTGGCTCGCCTCGGCAGACCAGTGAAAAAGATGATTGGTGGTGTAACAGGTTGGCAGGATGAAGGCTTTGCTTTGGTCACAGGTTCGAAGAGCGAGCAGAAAAATGCATCTTATGCATAACATGAGTGTAGAAATGTCATTTGAGTCATGGCGCGCGGCGCTCTACACTCCGCGCTCTTTTTACTGTCACTGAGGCTGAAACGTATGCTTTTTTCATCCCTTTTATCGCAATCACTCAGTGCTCAACTAATGAGAATGACCTTAGTGCTTGTGCTTGTCTTGGTAGGGGTTCACCATTCCCCCTCCTTGCTTAGTACGCTGGCCGAACAAGCGATGGCACTGGGGTGTCATGGACAAGAGCTTGAGTTCGATGATGCTTCAAGCCAAGACCCACGTGCATCAAGTCACGGCAATAGTCATTCTCACCACCATCATTAAGGGCAACAATAATGAGTGTATTTCGATTTCCACTGATGGTTTGGCTGGGCATTGCCATTCTCATCATCTGTTTGGGTATTCGCCAATCTTTCGGCATTTTTATGATGCCTATTTCAGAGCACTTTACGGTCGGTCGAGAGTTTTTTAGTTTCGCGATTGCCCTACAAAACCTGCTATTTGGGGCGTTTCAGCCGTTTGTTGGGATGGCCGCTGATCGCTTCGGCGCCAAACGTATTATTGTTGGTGGCGCTCTGGCCTATGGATTGGGGCTTTATTTGACCTCGATCGCCACTGTGCCTAGCGTGTTGTATCTCTCATTGGGTGTGTTGGTTGGCCTTGGCCTTAGTGCAACCAGTTATGTGATTGTGCTCGGGGCCGTCGCCAAAGTGGTCCCCGCACAGCACGCGGCCAAAGCGTTTGGATTGACGACCGCCGCGGGCTCGTTTGGCATGTTTGCGATGATCCCGAGCGCTCAAGCTCTGCTGTCTGATTTTGGCTGGCAAGGCGCGATGCAGGTGTTTGCGCTGCTCTGTTCTACTATGGTGGCTTTTGCTCTGTTTATGAAAACGCCTAAAACGAGTGCGGCGACCACTCAGGTGGCGGATGAGCAAAACCTTAAACAGGCACTGAAAGAGGCCTTCTCCCACAAGGGATATTGGCTGATCCATGGTGGCTTCTTTGTTTGTGGTTTTCATGTGATGTTCATTGCAACCCATTTGCCCAGTTATTTGGCAGATAAAGCCCTGCCTGCGTCTACGGCAGCGATGGCGCTGGCGTATGTCGGTATCTTCAATATTTTTGGTTCGTACTTTTGGGGCGTACTGGGTGATAAATTCAGCAAACGCCACGTGATGGCGGCTTTGTATGTTATGCGCACCATAGTCATCGCGGGGTTTGTCACTTTGCCTGTTACCGAATCGACGGCGGCGCTTTTTGGCGGGGCGATCGGCTTTGTATGGCTAGGGACTGTGCCGCTGACGTCGGGCTTAGTTCGGCAGATCTTTGGCGCGAAATACCTTTCCACCTTGTATGGGTTGGTGTTTTTCAGCCACCAAGTCGGCAGCTTTCTTGGCGCGTGGGTGGGCGGTCGAATTTATGACTACTACGGCTCTTACGATCCGATTTGGTGGTCGACCGTGGTCTTGGCTTTTGCTGCGGCATTGATTCATTTGCCGATCAACGACAAGCCTGTGGCAAGATTGGCCGCTGTAAGCTGATCCATCCGCTCAAACTAATCCATAATAGTAGAAACTGCGTATTGAATAGGAGTGAATGATTTTATGGAGCAAGGCTTTGTCACTCCCCACATCTCGAAGAGGGTTGTACTGGTTTCACAATGATTTTCGTCTGACAGACAACCCATTACTTCAAGCCGCAGCAGAGCAGGTCGATGAGATGCTTTGCGTCTGCAGCCCGCCTCAGATGACCCATTTCCTCTCTCGCTTTTCTCAGCAGTGCCAGTTGGGAGCGAGCAGAGAGGCTTTTTGGTCTCAATCGGCCAGCGATCTGGCGGCCAGTTTGGCTAAATTAGGTCAAAGCCTCTATTGTTTGCCTGATCTTAGCGCCGCTTCGCTCGCAGCTCTCATTCGAGAGCAGGGCATTACCCACCTTTATTGTCAACGTTTTGCGGGTATAGATGAGCAGCGCATAGTGGATGCGTTGCAAGCAACGTGTCCTGATCTCAATATCATCCAAAGAGAGAGTGGCCACATACTTGATGGATCTGAGCTGTCTTTTTCACTCGCCGAACTGCCTGCCACTTTTAGCCGATTTCGAAAGCGTGTCGAACCCCTTGCAGTGCCAGGGCCCTTGCCTGCGGTTGAGACATTGCCAAGTGTGATTGAGGTCGATTACCCACTAGTGACGATGAGTCCCTGCCAAAGCGGGCAGTTTCTGGGGGGAGAGGGCGCGGCGCTAGCCCATTGTGACGATTACTTTTCGACGTCCAACGCGAGTCACTATAAAGCGACCCGCAATGGCCTTGAGGGCATGGCTTATTCGACCAAGTTCTCACCGTGGCTCGCTCAAGGTTGTCTCAGTGCACGGACCATTTTGGCCAAACTGGCGCAGTATGAGGCGGCTCATGGAGCCAACGAGTCAACCTATTGGATTACGTTTGAGTTACTATGGCGTGTCTACTTCTACTGGTATGCAAGATTGCATCGTCAGCGTTTATTCGCTTTTCGAGGTATCACAGATCAAGCCCCGCTCACGTCGTTTTACCCGGAGCGCTTTGCGGCGTGGATAGCAGGGGAGACGCCTTATGCGATCGTTAACGCATGCATGAAACAGTTGCGTGCGACAGGGTATATGTCAAACCGCGGCCGTCAACTAGTGGCGAGCTGTTTGGTTCATGAGTTGGGTATGGATTGGCGTTATGGCGCTGCGTATTTTGAAACGCAGTTGGTGGACTACGATGTAGCCTCAAACTGGGGAAACTGGCAGTATCTTGCGGGCGTCGGAGCGGATCCACGCAGCGGACGTCAATTTAATCTCGAGAAACAGACCCAAACTTACGACCCTGACGGTGAATTTATCCGCCGTTGGCAGGGGACACCCTCGCACTCGTGCTTAGATGCCTTCGATTACAATGGTTGGCCGATTGAGGATAGCGGGGAGGGGAGATAAGTGAACTATTCCTGCGTTCGGCTCATTTTGGGTGACCAGTTAAATCATCAGCACGCTTGGTTTGCACAGAAAGAGGAAGGGGTGCTTTACCTCATCGCAGAGCTGCATCAAGAAGCCCACTACACCCGTCATCATAGCCAGAAAATCGCGGCTTTTTTTGCCGCAATGGCGAACTTTGCACGTGAGTTGCAAGAAGCGGGGCATCACGTGGTGCATCTGACCCTCGATGACACTGAGCCCTACAAAGATCTGCCCTCACTCATTACGCATTGGGTCGAGCGGGTGAATGCCGAGACGTTCGAGTATCAAAGGCCGGATGAATACCGACTGATGCGGCAGCTCGAACTGTTGTCACTGCCTCAATGTAAAGTGCGCTGTGTCGAGAGCGACCACTTTTTGCTGCCATTTGATGAGATTGGCGACTATTTTAAGTCGGGTAAAGCGGTCAAGATGGAAAATTTCTACCGCAAAATGCGCCAGCGCTTTGATATTTTGATGGACGCAGACAAACCCGTCGGTGGGCAGTGGAATTTTGATGGCGACAATCGCAATAAGCTCAAAAAGTCCGATATTGAGGCGCTGCCGAGACCTCTGCTGTTTGCCAACGATGTCACATCGATCAATGAGCGTATCAAGCGTCATCAAATCCCGACGATCGGGCAGCAGCAAGAGCGTCTTGTCTGGCCGATATCTCGTCATCAAGGCTTGAATTTGTTGGCGCACTTTTGCCGAGTGTGTCTACCGCTCTTCGGTCGCTTCCAAGATGCGATGACCGATCAGCATCTTAGCCAATGGAGCCTCTACCACAGCAGACTCTCTTTTGCGATCAATACTAAAATGCTCAGCCCATGTGAGGTAGTGGACGCGGCGTTAGAGAGTTACCACCAGAGTCAGCGCAGTGACAGCCCGATTACCTTGGCGCAGATCGAAGGTTTTGTCCGTCAGATCATCGGGTGGCGCGAGTATATGCGGGGTATTTATTGGATCAACATGCCAACCTACGCGACGCTCAATGAGCTGCAAGCCCAGCGCCCCTTGCCGAGCTACTTTTGGCATGGCCGCACTCAGATGAAGTGTATGCATGCCTGTATTGGTCAATCGCTTGAGTGGTCTTACGCCCATCATATTCAACGCTTGATGGTCACGGGCAATTTTTGCTTGCTGGCTGGTGTTGCACCGGACGAGGTCGATGCGTGGTACCTTGGCATCTATATTGATGCCATAGAGTGGGTAGAGATGCCCAACACGCGCGGGATGGCGCTGTTTGCCGATGGAGGCATCATTGCCACCAAACCTTATTGTGCGAGCGGAAACTACATCAACAAGATGAGCGATTACTGCAAAGGGTGTCACTACGATGTGAAGCAACGCAGCGGAGAGAGGGCCTGCCCGTTTAATAGTTTGTACTGGCGTTTTATGTTGCTTCATCGTGAGCGTCTCAGTCGCAACCCACGCATCGGTATGATCTATCGCAGTTGGGATAAGCTGTCAGAGGCCGAGCAGGCAGAGGTGTTATCAACGGCGGAGCGTTACCTAGCGCAGATAGACGCGTTGTAACGCTGCACCTTGCAAGCAATGGGGTACTTAGCGTGATCTGTGGTATCTCCATGACACTATCTCAGTTAAAATAAGTTATTGATTGATTATCAAAAGCGGTAAACACCGCTTTTTGCTTGTGTTGACCTATGTTTGCTGAGTGGATGACTTCAGAGGCGCTGATTGCGGCGCTGCTTATTTTTATTGGTTCTTTTGTCCAAACCGCCATCGGTTTTGGTTTGGCGATTGTGGCGGCGCCACTGCTGTTTTTAGTGTCACCGGATTATGTCCCCGCCCCGATCTGTCTCGTCGCGCTGTTTATTTCACTGCTGAATGCGCTCAAGCATCGCGCCAGTGTGGAAATTGGCGGTTTGAAAATGGCGTTGATTGGTCGTGTGCCGGGCTCTATCGCTGGTGGCGTGTTGCTGGTGATGGTCTCGACCGACATGCTCGCGCTTTGGCTCGGTTTATTAGTGCTGTTTGCCGTGGCGGTGAGTCTGCTGCCTTTTCGTATTGAGCCAACCCCCGTCAAAATGGGCATCGCAGGTTTCTTTTCTGGCTTTTTTGGTACTAGCAGCGCCATTGGCGGGCCGCCGATGGCGCTCTTGTTGCAGCATCAAGAAGCAAACCAGTTGCGCGGTAATCTCTCGGCCTTCTTTGTCTTTAGCTCGATCATTTCTTTGATGATTCAAATGCCAGCGGGCTTTTTGAATTGGCACCATGTCTGGATCACCGTGCCGCTGATCCCTGCCGCTTGGGTGGGCTACAAGCTGGCTCAGATGACGACGCATTCGTTACCCAAAGAGAAAATTCGCGTGGGCGCCTTATTGCTGTGCAGTATCAGTGGTATCACGGCTGTGTGGCAGGCGCTGGCCAGCTAATGAGCATGCGAAGCGGTTTTGTGTTTGAATAGATGACCAACGGGGTAGGGGTAAAACCCACCGACCAACAGTGACTGAGGAGATCTGGGAATGACGATGCTAAGAATGCTAGGCAATGTGATTTGGTTTGTGTGCGGCGGCGTCATTATGGGGCTGATGTGGTGGCTATTTGGTCTGCTGGCGTTCATCAGCATCATTGGCATTCCTTGGGGGCGGGCGTGCTTTGTGATGGGAAATTTTTCCTTTTTTCCGTTTGGCCAAGAGGCGATTTCCCGTGAAGAGCTGACCAATGAGGTCGACATTGGCACCAGTCCATTTGGGCTGGTGGGTAATATCATCTGGTTTCTACTGGCGGGGATTTGGCTTGCGATTGGTCATATCTGTTCTGCGGTGGCGTGCTTTATCACCATCATTGGTATCCCATTCGCGCTGCAACACCTGAAATTGGCGCTGATTTCGCTCGCACCGATTGGTAAAACGGTTGTGCCCGTCGAGCAAGCCGCTCGGGCACGCTATTCAAATCGCCCGTAGATTCCGCGAGTACCACTCACCAAAGAGCCCCGCTTACTATATATAACAGTGTGCGGGGCTCTCTTTTTGACGCTCTCTTAGACGAACGGTTAGGAAAATGCGTCATTCGCTCAGTGACTCATTGGTCCGCCGTTATTTATTCGCCGTAGATGTCGAAGCTAAAGTATTTGCTGGCGATCTTGTCGTAAGTGCCGTTGGCGCGAATGGCGGCAATAGCTTGGTTAAACTGCTCGGCTAAGGCCGTGTCGCTTTGACGTAGTGCCAGTGCGGTGCCTTCACCAATGTAGGCTTTGTCAGTCACCGCTTCACCCACAAATTCAAACCCTGCACCAATCTCTTTGTCTAAGAAGGCAAGCGCGAGTTGATCTGAGTTACCAAAGGTGACGTCCAGACGACCGTTTTGCATGTCGATGTACACTTCATCTTGACCACTGTAGCGTTTGATTTCAGCCACATCACCAAACTTGTCCGTGACGTAACGGTCGTGAATCGTACCTGACTGCACACCGATCACTTTCCCTTTCAGTCCGGCTTGGCTGATCTCAATGTTGCCTTGCTTAGCGGTGACGAAACGTGCTGGCGTTTGGTAATACTTGTCGGTAAACAGAATGCGCTTTTTACGCTCTTCAGTAATACGCATCGAGGCCATGATGACGTCCGACTTGCGCGCGAGTAAGCTTGGAATTAACGCATCCCAACCTTGTGATACCCAAGTGCACTCCAGTTTTGCTTCAGCACATAGGGCATCGGCGATTTCAATGTCAAAGCCCGCAGGTTTGCCATCGGCATCCATGTAGTTGAAAGGGGGATAAGTGAAATCAGACGCCAGACGCACGGTTTTCGCCAACGCTGGGGCGGTCATCATAGTGGCGGTGCAAGCAATGAGAGTGAGGAGTTTTTTCATCGTGGTTCCTTTTTATAATGGGTTACTGCGCCGAAGTGGCGGGGTAGCGACACATGAGCTCGGCAACTTCATCCATGCTTTGCTCTGAGCCGATGGTAATACGAACGCAATGCTTCAAACTTGGCTCATGAGCCTGATTGCGCGTGACCACGCCATGCTCGGCGAGGTACTGAAACAGGTCCACACCGGGTTTGGTGCGAATTAGAACAAAATTTGTCGCGCTCGGATAGAGGGTCTCGATCCAGTTCAGTGAGTCAATGCGCGCGATAAAGCGCTGTTTGGTCTCAATCAGACGCTGAGTCGCCGCGGCGACTTTCTTTAGTCCCTCGTTGCTGAGCGCTTTAAGCACAATCTCCGCCGTGCTGTCAGGCATCGGGTAAGGAGGGACGAGCTTTTTCACATAGTCCATAACCGCGGGTTGAGCGATGATAAAACCACAGCGCACCGCCGCCAAACCGAAGGCTTTGGATAAGGTTCGGATGACGACTAGATGCGGATAGTGATCGATAAGGTCGACCACGCTCTCGCCAAGTTCAAACTCAATGTATGCCTCATCCACGACCACGATGGCGTCGTTCGCTGTATTTTCGAGCACAGTAATGATGTCTTGACGGGCGAGCAGTTGGCCCGTCGGATTATTCGGTGAGCAGAGAAAAATAAGGTTAACCTTTGGCGCTGCGCATTTGATGCCTTCAACATCTAACGTAAAAGCATTGCCCATCAAAGGGACATCGATAGTGTCGACCGCGAAGGATTCGGCGCAAAACTCATACATGGCGTAGGTTGGCGAGCAAATCGCGATCTTGTCTTTACCTGGCTGGCAAAAGGTTCTGACCAACAGATCAATCGCCTCATCGGCGCCGCGTACGGCCATCACATCCTGGTCGGTATGGCAGTACGCTTGGTAAGCGCGCGCGATGTCGTGAGGCAAATAGTCAGGGTAACGGGAGTAATCGGATTGTTGTTCATCAAAAAAGATCGGGGTCTCTAACTCGTTGGCGTTGAGCCACACGCGCCCATGACCACCTATGCGTCGAGCAGATTGATAAGGTATTAATTTTTTTATGCTCTCAGGCGCTAATTTATCCGCTAATGAATCCATTTACGTTCCTTTGAATGATTTTATAGTCGCTCACAATGAAAAATTATTTCTTATAAGCGGTTTGTATTGCCAATTTAGTCAAAAATGGGAGTTGGATGAAACGAAATTAATACATGATAGCCATGCATTTTTGTCATGGCTTGTGCTAGGGGTTTTAACATGATTTGTGCTAGAGTCGTAGCATTCTGGCAGACAAGTATTGACGATGAATCATCGACTTCCTTCGACAAAAAATTTGCAAGCCTTCTTGGCAACGGCGGAGCATCTCAATTTTACTCATGCGGCGAGTGCGATGGCGATGACGCAAGGGGCGATCAGCCGTCAGATTCAGTCACTTGAATCCATGATGGGGGTGAGTCTGTTTTATCGCCACGCTCGCGGTTTGGCACTGACACCAGACGGACTCAAGTTTGTGCCACTGGCCGAAGCGGTTATTCACCAATTGCAAAATGCGGTGCGTGAGGTCGCAGAGAGCGCCAACCGCATTAAACTCAATGCGCCTAGCTGTATCACCACGTTTTTGCTGGAAAAATTGACGGCCTTTCAGATTTCTCATCCGGATATCAATGTTGAGCTTACCTCGACCACCAAGCATCAGCTCCACCCTAACTTTGATAGTTTTGATCTGGTGATCATGTATGGCCGAGCGAGTGCGACCAAGCGTGTGAGACAGGTGCTTTTGTTTGAGGAGCGCCTTTCCCCAGTTTGTGCACCGCAGATTTGGCACCAAGCGCAGCAAGAGGGGGGCGGTGATGCTTACCAGTCATTGCGGCGCGTTAACTGGCTACACGCGAATGCGGAGCAATCCGATTGGCAGCTGTGGCTTGATAGTATTGGGTTAAGTCAACTGCGCGGCGCACGTAACCAAACCTTCGCCACTTTGGATCAAGCGATGAATGCCGCGCAACTGGGCTACGGGATGACGGTCGGCGATCTCACTCTGGCAGCGCGTCAAATCGAGCATCAGCAACTGATTCAGCCTTTTGAGCATGAGGTACTGTCCGGCAAAGGCTACTATTTGATCGCTCCCGCAGACAGCGACAATCCGAATTTGAGCGCCTTTGTTGAATGGTTGGCGTCGGTGAATACGCCTTAGTTTTGGCCTGTGAGAGGTTAATACGCCTTGATACCGTAAGCGCGCAGTTTCGCGGGTAAGCACTCATCGAGCGTCTCGACCTCTTCTGGGTGTATCTCAAGCAGTTCAAAACCGTGTTGAGTGTAGAGGGCGCGAAGGGTCTCACGTTGGTCATCTGGCATTGCGCCGCTGTCTGAGCCCCAATACTGGATATAGACGTTGCCTGTAGGTAGATAAAAATCGCTCAACACATCTTGCTCAATAGGCAGCGGTCTATCGTAGGCGTGGACAACGCCGTTCATGTACAGCCAGTTATCAATCAATAGCTCACCTTTGGAGCGCACATAGTGCCCGTCTAAGGTGCGATGTTTGGCTTCAAACTTTTGCCGAAAGCTATAGAGGGATTTATCCGTCGCGTGCGCGTGTGCATCTTGACCGGAAAACTCGACCACCGTTTGCCTCAGGCGTTTGTTTCGCGCTATTGAGTCATGCCAGACGACAAATTTCTGGCCGCTCTGTTTATCCTCACGTTGGTAACCACCGACACTGAGCCCCGTCTGGCTCACTTGCCAGCCTTGCTCGGTTTTTTGGATCCAACCGAGTTCTTGAAGCAGCTGATTGATTTTTTTCGCCGCTAGGGAAAAGCGCTCGCCAAGCTCGGTGGCGGTGAGCGTTTTGCCGCTGGTGGCGTCACTATCAATCAGTAGGTTGCTTGGCCAGACGATAAACTGGCCAAATTTGGGGTGGGTGGCGTAGTCACCACCAAACTTTTTGCCCAGTTCCGTCAACACCCAACTCTCGTCATCACGATTGATGTAGCCAGCCAGTTTCAACTGATTAAACAAGGCTTTGGCGTCCAAGCCGCGCTGTTTTGCCAGCGCGGTAGTAGAGAGTTTGTCTGCCACTGGCTTAAATCGCCTTGTAGTGGAAAATCGCCATCGATCCTGGCGCGATCAGCACTTGCTTGTGATCAATGGTTTGATGCACTTCGTGCGAATCGGTGTTGCAGATCATCATCCACTCTTGTTGATTTTCTGCTGGCAAGGTAAAGCGCGCGGGCGCCGTAGTTTGGTTGATGCAGTAGAACAGCTCGTCACCTGCTTTGTCGATGCCCAGTTGCAACGCGACACAACTCAGTTGGTTCCAATCTTCATGTTCCATGAAGGTGCCATCAATGCGTCTCCATAGCACGCGGTTTTCATTGCGGGTATCGCCACTAAAGGCGCGAATGAACGGTACCATGTAGGTTTGACGTGCTTTCACCATTTGCGCTAGCCACTCACGAAAGCTCTGCTTTTCTTGGGTCATAGACCAATTGAGCCAGCTAATTTCGTTGTCTTGGCAGTAGGCGTTGTTGTTGCCCCCTTGGGTATGTGAGAGGACGTCGGCGGTCAAAATGTGCGGAATGCCGAAGGCGAACAGTAAGCTCGCCATGAAATTGCGTTTCTGCCGCTCGCGTTTTTCGATAATGCGCGGATTATCGGTTGGCCCTTCGATGCCATAGTTTGCGGAGCGGTTATCCCCGTGACCGTCCCGGTTTTGTTCGCCGTTGGCGTCATTGTGCTTTTGCTTGTAGGAGACCAAGTCCTGCATGCAAAAGCCATCATGATAGGTGATGTAGTTAACGGTCAGTTTATAGGGCCAATTCGCAGCGCTGTAGAGGTCACGCGAGCCCATAATGCGTGTCGCAAACTCTTTCATAAAGCCTTGGTCACCGCGCCAAAAGCTGCGGGTGATGTCTCTTAGGCGATCGTTACACTCATTCCATCCAACTGGAAAATTCCCCACTTGATAGCCGTTCGGGCCAATGTCCCAAGGCTCGGCAATCAGCTTCACCTCACGCAAGATTGGATCTTGGGCGACGGCTTTAAAGAAAGCGGTATTGGGGTTAAAGGCTTCACGTTCACGACCCAAGGTTGCGGCTAAATCAAAGCGGAAACCGTCCACTTGGAACTCCTGCGCCCAATAACGCAGCGTGTCCATGACTAAGTTGAGGCTCGGCTGGTAAGAGAGATCCACCGTATTGCCACAGCCAGTGTAGTTGGCGTAGTGATCGTCGTGACGCAAGTAGTAGTTAACATCCAGCGCTTTGAGGTTAAACACTGGGCCATCTGCGCCACCTTCGGCGGTGTGGTTGTAGACCACATCCAAAATCACCTCGATACCGTGGCGATGCAGCTCGCGAATGGTGGTTTTCAGCTCAGTCACGGCATCGTGCATCGCGTATCTTGGGTCAGGCACCATAAACAAGTATGGGTTGTAACCCCAATAGTTGACCTTATCCATCTTGAGCAGGTGCGGCTCATGCATACAAGCAGCGACAGGCAGCAGTTGCAAGGTATTGATGTTCTGCTGCTTATAAAATTGGATCATCGCTTCGCTGACTAAGCCCAAGTAGGTGCCGCGAGAGTATTCAGGCACATTTGGGTTAAGTTTGGTGACCCCTTTGACGTGCGTTTCAAACAGCACCATTTCGTCACGCGGGCGATGAGGCTTAGCGACACCTTGCCAATCAAAACTGGTTTTAGTGACGACGCACTTGGCTAATTGGAAACTTTTTTCAGCATTGAAAGGGAGGTCATAGAAGAGAGGCTTATCCAGGGCTTTGGCATAAGGGTCAGAGAGATAATGCTCTGCATCGTTGACCCGGGTAATAAAGCCGTATTTTTGCCCCGCTTTAATCCCTTCTATATAGGTGTGCTTAATACCCGCGTCTTCATTATCGAGCGGGTACGTCGTATAAGAGCCATCGGCTTTAAAAAGCGCGAGTTGTAAGTCTTGGTTAGAAGGCGAAAAAATCGAGAAGTTACAACCTGCTGCATCCAAGGTGGCCCCTAATGGGTATGGGCGAGAGCACTGCATTGTCTTTTACTTATTGTCGTGTGTTTTTCAATCTCACTTTAGTAAATAGTTTTGTTTATAGCAGGTCAAGCCTATTACCAAAATAATTCTCAATGAAATTTAATTACAATTTAATGAAACCAAAAAACCAAATCGTGAGCCGTGTGTCATTTGGTGCGAAACTTTGTTTCGAAATCCTCCTCTACTCCTCCCGATTAGTGTGATCTCAACCAAATCAACGGCGTACTCCCACATTCCTCCTCCCTTCTCATCCCCCTCAAATTAATCTGAGGTGGAGGAAGTCAGCCTTACCCCGCTTCGTTAATCTAGCCACAGTTGAAACGAACGAGGATGAAGCGCAAGCCAAGTCCTATCTTACCTCTCTTTTTCAAACACTCCGTTACTGCCTTGCGGGATGTCCTTAGAGGAAGAGAGTAAAAGAATAATAATCCCTATAAATGGAGTTAAATAATGAAAAAAGTAAGTGTAATTGCTGCTGCAGTGGCTGCGACATTATCTGCTGGTGCTTTCGCAGCTGATGTGGAATTCCACGGTTACTCTCGTGCAGGTGTTGGCCTGAGTGGTGAAGGTTCTCACGTGACTTACGAGAAAAACAAAGTAGGCCGTCTTGGTAATGAAGACGACCTTTACGCAGAAATTGGCTTGAATGCTGAGCTGTACAACAAAGGCGATGTCTCTTTTAAACTGGAGTCATTGGTTGCTTACGGCCAAGCAGGTAACAATAACTGGGAAGGTAATTCTAACGCATTACGTGTGATGAACGTGCAAGCCAAAGGCTTGATCGATTCAGATAAAGACGCCGTTCTATGGGCTGGCCAGCGTTACTACCAACGTAAAGACATTCACATCACTGACTTCTACTTTCTTGATACGTCTGGTGGTGCAGGTGGCGGTATCGAAAATCTATCTCTAGGTGGCGGTAAACTGTCCGTTGCTTTAATGCATGATGATGGATCACAAACGGTGGCCGACGGTAAAGAATTTGTATTTGACAAGGACCAATGCACTGGGTCTGGTACGCCAGCTGATGATACCTGTTATAAAGAGGTCGACAAAACTAAAGATGAAACTGTGTCAGGCTATACTTTAGACCTACGTTATGCAGGTATCGATCTTTGGGAAAATGCCAACTTAGAACTCGCCTTAGCGTATGATTTTGCTTCTGAAGCGAAAGGCCAAACAGTGGCGGCTGATGACGGTGTGTTGCTAACGGCAGTCATCGGTCAAGGCTTATCGAATGGCTTCAACCAAACTGTTCTTCAATACGGCACCTCTTCTTACGGTAAGCAAATGGCGACCTATGGTGGCGGTGGCTGGTTTGATCGCTCAGGTGGTAACAATGACGCTGATGGCTTTCGTATCATCAACTGGGGTGTGACAGGTCTAGGGGACGCTTGGGAATTGGGTCACGTAGTCATGTATGCACAAGCAAATGATACTGATGATGGTGACATCACCGCATACAACGCAGTTGTTCGCCCAATGTATAAGTGGGATGAGAACATGCGTACTATCTTTGAAGCGGGTTACTTTGCTGACGAAACAAAGTCTGGTGGCACGACGACAGACGCGTCTGGTTCTAAGCTAACGATTGCACAAGCATGGTCTGCGGGTTCTAGCTTCTGGGCGCGCCCTGAAATCCGTATCTACGGTTCATACTTCATGGATCACGAAGCAGATAGCTTTGCAAATGATACCGATGACACAGAGTTCAGTGTTGGTATTCAAATGGAAGCTTGGTGGTAATATAGTTTCCTAGTCTTATAAGTCCATAAATCCAAGCCGGCTTATTGTAGTCGGCTTTTTTCGTTTAACGCAGAGGTAGCGATGAAACAACTCGTATTAGGCTGTGCAATCAGCATGGCACTACTTGGCTGTACTACGACGGAAACCGTTGTCTTTGATTCCGCGGGTGTTGCTCAAGTGGCTCAGTCATACTCAGACATTCAATGGGTTGAGGTAACGCCAACCAAGCGAATTAATTTTGCTATTGATAAAACCAACCAGACCTACACCTTTACGACAGGTCAAAGTGCCATTGCCGCGTTTACTATCGATACGCAAGGCAAAGAGTTGGAGTTAGAACTCGTTAGTCATTTTAAAAAAACGGTCTTTTACCCCAATGCGTTGCTGCTCAATGAAAACAATCAAGTCCTCAAGCGTTTTGGAAAAGACGATTTTGAATACAAACATGCGTACGCGCTTGATGGCGATCGCCTTGTCAGTGAAGTGACGGTTCAGCCTGTAGGTAAACAGAAAGTAAAATTGTTGGTCTTTACTACGCCTGAGTTGGTCTCGGGGGAGTCTGAAGTCTTGCATCCCGTTAAGCTTGACGCTATTGCTCGCGGAAACTATCCGCCTGATGTCCCTAACCCAATCATTCCTCATGCAGAATTTGGCCTGCTGACACTGGTTGCAACCGTGGATGACGCGGTCATCGTTGAAGAGCCGATCACCGTTGCGAGCACGGATACCGCTCATGCTCAGTTCCAAAAAGAGTTGGCAGAGCAAAAGAGCACCGCGAATCAACCGACGTCAGAGGTGGCGCTGATCAGCACCGATGAAGTAGCAGAGTCGTCATTGTTGACTGACGCTCAGCAGTCTTTCTACTTGTCTAGCATTGAAAACGCGGTCAATGCAGGGTTACTCGACAAAGCCTTGAGTCTGCTAGAAGAAGCCAAAGCGCTCAACGTTGAAGGCGCACAAGAGACCTTTATCAAAGCGGTGAATGCACGTTAACCACTAGAACGTAGTTAACCGTACGATTAGTTAAAAAGAAGCCCATGTGGATGATGAATCCCATGGGCTTCTTCGTGATTATATAAACCAACTGTCTGGATGGCATAAGCGAGGCAGTGATGGGCGCCTCGTTGGTTAGCCTCACCACTGAAAGTAGGGTCTATGTCTTTTCGTCATTTATGGTGTTGTTTACCGTGCGACTGAGTTTTTCCCATTCGTGATACCTTTGGTTGGCAGAAGTATTCACACACAACCAAAAATAACAGTCGCAGATCTGAATTTATCAGATTGGTAGGTTAAATTGTCAAAAAACTCATTTAGAATCGGTACTTTAGTTGACAGCGACAATTGATCACCACGGATGGAAAAATGACGTCAATAAAACTCGGCAGCAGTGAGATTACCCCTAGCAAAATCGTCTGTATTGGCCGCAACTATATCGAACACATTCACGAGTTGGGTAACGCCGTTCCAGAGCAGATGGTGGTGTTTAACAAGCCAACCAGTGCGATTGCGTCAACCTTGTCCTCTTTTCATCAAGAGCCACTTCATTACGAAGCGGAGATCTGTTTTGTGGTGACGAACGGAGAGTATAGCCATGTCGGGCTAGGGCTTGATTTGACCAAACGCGGCTTGCAGTCGTCTCTCAAAGGGAAAGGATTACCCTGGGAGAGAGCAAAAGCGTTTGATGGCTCTGCGGTGCTTAGCCGTTTTATGCCACTCGATGGCATAGAGGTGAATGCGCTGAGCATTGAGCTCTACATCAACTGCGTGCGCGTTCAAAAAGGTGCAGTCACGCAGATGATCTATTCTCCACAAACAATTTTGCAAGAGCTCGGCAGCTACACCACGCTATATGACGGGGATGTGGTCATGACAGGTACGCCACAAGGGGTGGGCGAGGTGCACAGTGGCGATCGCTTCCTTGCGCGGTTGAAAACCGATGACACCACCTTGATGGAGATTGAGTGGATTGCGCATTAATCGGATGCGTGAGTTACATCAGTTTCAATAGCAGGAAAAGACACATACTGATCACGGTGGTCAGCAATACGTTTTTGGTTTTCCAAGCAATCAAGGCCGCAATCACTGCGCCCACTAAATAGGGATTGCTGTGTGACAGCCACAGCTCTCCCTCCGGTATAAAGACAATCGGTGCCCAAATGGCGGTTAATACCGCAGGCGCTGAGTAGCTGAGCAAGCGCTGCATACTGTGATTTAGCTTGAGTGGTAATTTGGGCTCAAGAAACAGGTAGCGGCTGAGAAACACCAACGCCGTCATCGCTAAAATTGATCCTAAAATCATGCTGATCTCCCTTTCACTTGCTCCGTCACATAACCTGCCAACATGCCACTTATACTTGCTAGCATCAGTCCTCCATCGAGTGAGAAATAGTGACAAGTGACCGCGACGATCAGCGAAGTGAGTACGGCAACGATCACTGGCGACGACTGAATATTGGGCACGACGATGGCAATAAAGGTCGCCGCAACCGCAAACTCGAGACCGAGCTCATTCATCATCGGGATTTGATTGCCAAGCACAATGCCCGCTAAGGTCGCTAAGTTCCAACAAAGATAAAAACTGAGGCCAGCGCCCAAGGCATACCAGCGATCGAACTGCTGCTCAGATTGCTGACCACAGATAGCAAACAGTTCATCGGTCAGCAAAAAACCGAGCGTCAGACGCCATTTTAGAGGCAGTGGACTGATTCGATTGCGCATCGACACGCTGTACAGCAAATGACGGGAAGTAATAAAGAAGGTGGTGAGCAACATAGTGGCAAGCCCTGCGCCCGCTTTAAACATGCCCGTTGCGACTAATTGTGCGGAACCCGCAAACAAAATCGCCGAGAGCGCTTGGCTCTCTAAACTGGTCAATCCCGCGTCGATGGCAAACGAGCCTGCGAGCAATCCCCAAGGGATCACCGCAATACTCAGAGGCACCATAGCAAGGCTACCTTTGAGGAATTGTTCTCGTCTACGGGTTTGGTGGGTGGGGAGTGTGTCGGTGTCCATAAGCCTCAATTATCCGTTTTGCACTGGTCTCTATTTTTCGCCAGGTGAAAAGCCAGCGCGATAGGCGACATGCCATTGATTCTGCTAGCTTATCGATAATGAGGCCGTTATACAAAGCGCTTTCGTGTCACAAAAGCGCTTGAGTGCTAAAGGTGCGTTAAGCTGGTTTGATGTTCACTGATGAGCAAATCCATCACTTGCTGAGCGTGGCTGCTGGCTTCGGCAAAACTTTGCTCAGGTGGGAAGACTTCGACCACTTCGTAATAACATTTAATTTTAGGTTCAGTGCCGGAAGGGCGAACAATCACACGCGCGCCACCCGCGAGATGATAGATAAGCACATCACTGGCCGGTAAATTTATGGTCTCCACTCGACCATCTTGATGGGTGGTGGTGAGCGTTTTGAGATCGTCGACCCGTTCGATGTCACGCCCTGCAATTTGGCTGACTGGTGAGGCTCTTAGGCTCTCTCCAATAGCGGGGGCGCTTGGGTCAAGGGCAATACTGCGCTGCGCATTGACCACCATGCCATGTTGACGATAAATCGTCTCCAGTTGATCCCACACGGTTTTTCCTTGGCGTGCTAACTCTGCCGTCAACTGAGCAAACGCCACCAGCGCTGACAGGCCATCTTTATCCCAGACAGTGGTGCCAATGGTGTAACCTAACGCCTCTTCATAGGCAAACAGGAACGGGCGATCACTCGATACTTTACTCATGGCAACGTTAGTCAGCCACTTAAAGCCCGTCAGCGTTTGGTAGTACTCACCGCCAAGCGAGCGTGCGATGCTGGCGAGCAGTGTCGAAGAGACAATGGTATTTCCCACTAGCGGCGTGACACCTTGGCTACGATCAAAATGACTCAGTAGATAATGACCAAACAGCGCGCCCACTTGATCGCCGGTTAACATTTGATAGTCGCCTTGCGCGGTTCTCGCCGCCACCGCAAAGCGATCCGCATCGGGATCATTGGCGCAGGCGAGATCGGCGTTGTGCGCCTTGGCTAATTCAATCACTTTGTCCATCGCGCCCGCTTCTTCGGGGTTGGGGAAGTTGACGGTCGGGAAATGGCCATCTGGCTCACGCTGATCTTTGACGCTGTATACTTGGTTAAAGCCCGCATCGCTGAGCAGGGCTTCTGCCATCTCGGCGCCGACCCCATGCATGGCGGTGTAACTGATGGTAATGGGGGCTTGCGCTTGGCCGAGTTGCGGGTGAGTGTTGATGGCCTGTCGATAGGTGTTGTAGTACGTGTCATCAAGCCAAACGAGCAAGCCTTGAGCCTCAGCATCACTAAGATCCATCAGCGAGAGCGGCGCCGTCGCGGCCTCTTCAATGTGCTTCGCAATGCCGGAATCATGCGGTGGAATGATCTGAGCGCCATTCTCCCAGTAGACTTTAAATCCGTTGTATTCCGGTGGGTTGTGGCTGGCTGTCACCACCACCGCCGCTGCCGCGCCAAAGTGTTTGACACCAAACGCCACGATAGGCGTCGCGGCAACATGATGGGTGAGAAAGACTTTAATCCCAAGGGCCGTCAGTACCGCAGTGGTATCGTGTGCAAACTGTTTGGAATCGATGCGGCCATCGTAGCCGACCACGACGCCGCGCTCAGCCGCCTGTGGGATTTGTGCTAGCAGATAGTGACCTAGCCCTGTGGCGGTTTCTTGAATCACCAACCTATTCATACGGTTAGGCCCACAACCCACTTTGCCCCTTAGGCCCGCGGTGCCAAATTCGAGCCGTTGGCTAAAACGATCGTCAAGTTCTGCTTGTTGCTGCTGCTCGATGAGACGTTGTAGCTCTTCACGGGTGGCGGGATCGGGATCGCGTGCTAGCCATTGATCATACTGTTTCATGTTAAGAGTTCCTCGTAGGTCTTGCGACTGACGGTTTGTATGTCGTTCTCTTTGTATTGTAGCTATCTATTACAGCAATGGACGACAGTGTAACTATGGTTGTGATGATTTTAATTGATATCAATTATCATTTATAGGAGCGCAATCGTTAAATCACTATGCGGCCAAAATGGCTATGCCGACAAAATTACTTTGCCGATAAAAAACATTGGGTCACAAAAAAATCATTGGACCTTGTCAACCGCTTGCACAATCTGAAAACGCCAACTAGCTTTTAATTACATTCATTTTGTTAACATAAATATAACAAATTAAACCAAATTTCGCTTTTTATAGGAATCAACTGAGCGACTCCCTTCGGGTGATGTGTAGTAGGCCAAGGTGCGGTGAGGGAACGCTGAGTTCAAGCGAGTTAGCCAGTAGGCTACCGAGCAAAGGAGACATCGTTTGAAACGAGTACAGCAGGCACTGTGGCGATTACTTGGGCAATGGCTTGGCTATGGAATAACCAGTGTGTGGTTGGTGTTACCCGCCCACGCGTCGGCCGAGGAAAGCCCCAAGGACACCACCTACAACATGACACAAGGTGTGACCAATATCAGCGGTCAGGTGTATGAACTGCACATGCTGATTTTTTACATCTGCTGCGCCATCGCACTGGTGGTGTTTGGCATCATGTTCTATTCCATGTATCACCACCGAAAATCCAAAGGCGCGGTTGCGGCGCATTTCCACGAAAGCACCAAAGTCGAAGTGATCTGGACGGTGATCCCGATAGTCATCTTGGTCTTGATGGCAATCCCCGCCACCAAAACCTTAGTGGCCATGGAAGACACGTCACAATCGGACTTAACGATCAAAATCACCGGGTCGCAATGGAAGTGGCACTACAGCTACTTTGATGAAGACGTCGAGTTTTTCAGTTTGCTCGCGACCAGTCAAAAAGCGATCGATGGCATTGAAGAAAAAGGCGCCCATTACCTGCTGGAGGTTGATAACCCGTTAGTGTTGCCGATCAATCGCAAAGTACGATTTTTGATGACGTCCGATGATGTGATCCACTCTTGGTGGGTGCCAGATTTTGCAGTCAAGAAAGACACCATTCCAGGATTTGTTAACGAGGCGTGGACGCGCATCGATAAGCCTGGGGTGTATCGCGGCCAATGTGCTGAGTTGTGTGGGAGGGCGCATGGTTTTATGCCGATCGTGGTCCACGCAATGGAAGAAGCAGAGTACGAGCAGTGGCTAGCGGATAAAAAAGCACAACTTGCTTTAGCCAAACAAGAGGCTGCGGCGTCGCTGACGGCAACACTCTCTCTCGAAGAGCTCGTCACCTTGGGCGAGAAAGTCTATCTCGATCGCTGCGCGGTATGTCACCAAGCCAATGGCGCTGGTATTCCGGGGGCGTTCCCGGCAATCACGGGCAGTAAAGTGGCGACGGGTGAGATAAACAATCACATTGACACCATTGTCTATGGCCGCCCGGGCACCGCCATGCAGGCGTTTGCCAATCAATTGACCGACAAAGAAATTGCGGCGGTGGTGACTTATCAACGTAATGGACTGGGTAATAATACGGGTGACGTCATACAAGCGTCAGACGTCGATGCCTATAAAGCTTCAAAAAGCGCTAACAATGCTGGCGCAGCCGAGGAGGGACAATGAAAACGTCCAAATCTGACTCTATGACGGCAGACAACGTTAAATCTGCGCCTGTAACGGATGCGGAGCTAAGCCGCGCTGGTCACGCTGAGGGCGTGATAGAAGATCATCATGACGATCACCACGATGCGCCAAGCGGTATTTACCGCTGGATTTACTCCACCAACCACAAAGACATCGGCACGCTCTATCTTTGGTTCAGCTTTATCATGTTCCTTACTGGCGGCGCGATGGCGATGGTGATTCGCGCTGAGTTGTTCCAACCGGGTCTACAACTGGTGGAGCCGCAGTTTTTTAACCAAATGACCACGGTTCATGGATTGATCATGGTGTTTGGCGCCGTAATGCCGGCTTTTACTGGGCTTGCAAACTGGATGATTCCAATGATGATTGGCGCGCCGGATATGGCGCTACCTCGCATGAACAACTTGAGTTTTTGGATTCTGCCTTTTGCGTTCTTGATTCTGATTGCCTCGCTGTTTACTGAAGGCGGTGGCCCCGATTTCGGTTGGACGTTTTATGCGCCGCTGTCGACCACCTATGGCCCTGATAGCACCGCGCTGTTTGTCTTCTCTGTACATATTATGGGCATCAGCTCCATCATGGGCGCGATCAACGTCATCGTCACTATCGTCAACATGCGCGCGCCAGGCATGACTTGGTTCAAAATGCCCATGTTTGTTTGGACTTGGCTTATCACCGCGTTTCTGCTGATCGCGGTCATGCCGGTGTTGGCAGGGGCGGTCACCATGGTGTTGACCGATAAGTACTTTGGCACCTCGTTTTTTGATGCGGCTGGGGGCGGCGATCCGGTGATGTTCCAGCACATTTTCTGGTTCTTTGGTCACCCGGAAGTGTACATCATGATTTTGCCCTCATTCGGTATCATTTCGGCGATTATCCCCGCTTTTAGTGGTAAAAAACTCTTTGGTTATCACTCAATGGTCTACGCGACGTGCAGTATCGCGCTGCTCTCCTTTTTGGTTTGGGCGCACCACATGTTTACGACCGGCATGCCGGTGTTTGCTGAGCTGTTCTTTATGTATTGCACCATGCTTATCGCGGTGCCGACTGGGGTGAAAGTGTTTAACTGGGTCGCGACTATGTGGCGAGGGGCAATGACGTTTGAAACGCCTATGTTGTTTGCTATCGCGTTTATCATTCTTTTCACGATTGGTGGATTTTCGGGCTTGATGTTGGCGATCGTTCCTGCGGATTTCCAGTATCACGATACCTACTTTGTGGTGGCACATTTTCACTATGTCTTAGTCTCGGGTGCGGTCTTCTCGATCATGGCGGCAGCGTATTACTGGTTGCCGAAGTGGACGGGTCACATGTATGACCATAGGTTGAGCTTGTGGCATTTCTGGTGCTCGGTCATTTCCGTCAATACCTTGTTCTTTCCGATGCATTTTCTTGGCCTTGCGGGGATGCCAAGACGCATTCCTGATTACGCCATTCAGTTTGCCGACGTCAATCAAATCGTCTCCATTGGTGGGTTTGCCTTTGGTCTCTCTCAACTGATTTTCTTGTGGCTCGTCATTAAGTGCATTCGCGGCGGCGAAAAGGCAAGCGCGAAACCGTGGGAGCGTGCAGAAGGTTTGGAGTGGAGCGTGCCTAGCCCTGCACCACATCACACCTTTTCAACACCACCTAAGATTGATTGAGGTGAGAGATGAACCAAGCAAATGCGAACCAGAAATTGACCTTAAAGCTGTGCGCTGCGGTCGTCGCTATGTTCGGTTTTGGTTTTGCACTCGTGCCGCTGTATGACGTGATGTGCGATGCGTTGGGCATCAATGGCAAAACCAACAGCGAGTCGGTGGTGGCACCTGCCGGGTTGAGTATCGATACCTCGCGCACCGTGAGAGTGGAATTTATGGCGCACAATAATCCGGGTATCGAGTGGCAGTTTCAACCCAAATTGACCCATCTCGATGTGCACCCGGGCGAGGTGATTCAAACCGCGTATCAGGCGAAAAACCTCGCCAATCATACCGTAGTGGGGCAAGCAGTACCGTCGGTCTCACCCGGCCTAGGGGCCACCTATTTCAACAAAATAGAGTGCTTTTGTTTTAATCAGCAGCCCCTAGATTCAGGGGCAGATGCCGAGATGCCACTGATTTTTTACATCGAACCGGACATTCCCGATTCGATTCATACACTGACACTCTCTTACACCCTGTACGACATCACGCAAAAAGAGACGCCACCTGCTGTTGATGATGCCTCAACGCCTGTCACTGCGATGGCTCGGGTCGCATCGGTGCCACTGGCGGCTCAAGACATATTCCGTCAAGGTAGTCGGAGTCAAGGTAATGGACGTCAAGAGAATGGAAGTCGAGGTATTGTGAGTCAAGAAAGGGTGAGTCAAGGAAGCCTTGAGCAAGGAGTTACCCCATGAGTACGAAACATCAACCGTATTTTGTTCCCGCGCAGAGTAGCTGGCCTATCGTCGGCGCCGTGGCGCTCTTTTTAATTGCTGTTGGCGCCGGGATCACGGTGCAGAGTATGGCAGAAGGGGGCGATACCAGTGTCTTCGGAAAGCTGATCTTAACCGCAGGCTTACTGTTTTTACTCTATATGTTTGCAGGTTGGTTTAGCAATGTGATCACTGAGAGCATGAGTGGCAAATACTCCGAGCAGCTTTCTCGCTCGTTTCGTCAGGGAATGAGCTGGTTTATCTTCTCGGAAATCATGTTCTTTGGCGCCTTTTTTGGTGCGCTGTTTTACGCGCGCATGGTTTCTGTCCCTTGGCTTGGCGGCGCGAGTAACAACGCCATGACTCATGAGGTGCTGTGGCCCGCTTTTGAGGCGTTGTGGCCGCTCACCACCACTCCCTCAGGCACGACCACCACAGCGATGCCTTGGCAGGGCATCCCGCTGATCAATACCTTGTTGCTGCTGACTTCCTCCATCACGCTGCATTTGGCCCACACCAGTTTGGAAAAAAATCACCGTATGGCCCTGATCGTTTGGTTGGAGCTGACGATTGTGTTGGCCTGCTTCTTCCTTTACTACCAAGGGGTGGAATATGTGCACGCCTATCAAGATTTAGGGCTCACTCTGCAATCCGGGGTGTACGGCAACACCTTCTTTTTGCTGACGGGATTTCATGGCATGCACGTGCTGCTCGGGACAACGTTTTTGATCATTTTGCTGGCACGTGTGGCGAAAGACCATTTTACGCCGAAGGACCATTTCGCTTTCCAAGCGGGCAGTTGGTATTGGCACTTTGTGGATGTGGTGTGGCTGTGTTTGTTTGTCTTTGTCTACGTGCTTTAAAGAGGTAGACAAAGAAAAAGACAGGCAGATGAGAGCGGTTAATAGGGGCGCACGTTCGGCTCAATGAAACCACTAAGCAGCGCGGCAATTAACAAAATGACCGCGAGAGCAGAGAGGAACACACGTCGCCCCAAATAGTGACTCATGGGTTTGTTGTCTTCTTTGGAGGTGTCTTGGCGCGGGCCTTTGACCATCTCAATTAATGCAAGGCCAAGATTAAACAGAATGAACAGTAGTAAGAGCACGAGCAGCAGTTTAAACAAAAAAATCATCCGAGATTCCTTACGTCGCCGGTTTTATACCCGAGGCTTTGCGTTGATGGTTCTGTTAACTGTGGTTGCCTTTTGCTTTTTGGTCAAACTTGGCTTGTGGCAGCTCTCGCGCGCAGAAGAAAAAGCGCAGATCGCGCAAAGCGTCGCAGAGCATTTGCAGCAAGGCCCTGTCGCGCTTAGTGCGTTGTCTCAAGCGCAGAGAGCGCAGCCAACCGGTGTGATGGTGCATTTCGATTACACCCCCATCGCAGGAAAAACCGTCTTGCTCGACAATCAGTCATACCAAGGCAAGGTTGGCTACTTAGCGATTCAATTGGTGGATGTGCGTGGTGTGGATGAGCATCTGTTGGTCGAGCGCGGTTGGGTGGAAGCAAAAGCAACACGAGATGTATTACCTGAGGTGGAGTGGTTGCGCGAGCCCGGTTCGATGAGCGCAAGGTTGTATCAGAAATCGTTCAACCCGCTCAGCAATGAGCTGTATTACGAAGCGGGCAACCCCGCGCGGGTGCAAAACATCAATACAGAGGCGCTTACCAAACAGTGGGCCGCACCGATGGCGACATTTATTGCGCAGCCTACCACTTGGTCGATGGGTGCAACCACTGGGGAAAGTTGGCCCTACCCTCAGCCGTGGCAACCCATATCGATGAGCCCAGAGAAGCATTTGGGTTACGCCGTGCAATGGTTCTCTATGGCGCTGGCTTTGCTACTGATTGTCTCACTGCTGCTGTTTCGTACCATCAAAAGAACGCTTGCAGAGGTCAAGGCGCATCATCGCAGCCTAGACTCTACTCACAAGGAGGTGTCGCATGACTCATGCCGCTAAAATGGGAACCCCGAATTCGGTCGATACACGTCGTGTCACCCGAGGGCGCTTGACGCTGATCGCGTTGGTGCTGTTTTTCACTCTCCCCGTGATTGCCGCCAAGGCGATTTTGGTCAAGCAGTGGTACAACTCGGGCGTGACCAATAAAGGGACTCTAATCGAACCGCTCACCACCTTTGATTCGCTCGGTGTCGCCAATCCTTTTCAGCATAAACAGTGGCAACTGGGCTACGTCTTGCCGAGCGAATGTGAGGCGCGATGCCAACAGCAAATTCATCTTCTTGGTCAAACTCACATTGCACTAGGAAAATATAAAGAACGCGTCACCCCAGTCTTGCTGCGCACCGATAAAAGCGCACCGTACCTAGAAGAGCACGTGCTGACCAGCATTGCGATCAATGAGGCGTTTCATCAAGTGGTCGGGGACTTTGAGTATGTGATTATCGACCCATTGGGGCAGTTAGTGATGCGTTATCCACCAGAGCAAGACCTCGCCCAACTACCCGCGCAAAGCAAAGGCTTACTGGCGGATTTGCGCAAATTGCTCAAGCTGTCTCGCGTCGGGTAAGGGGGAAGTGTGATTACGTTACTAAGAGCCAGTTTACTGCTCACCTTGATGGTCATTCTTCTTGGTGCCTATACCCGTTTGGCTGACGCAGGGCTCGGGTGTCCGGATTGGCCCGGTTGTTATGGCCATTTAACGGTGCCCAATGAAAGCCACGAACTGGCCAAAGCGACCGCGCTTTACCCTGAGCTGACGGTAGAAGCTGACAAGGCGTGGCTTGAGATGATCCATCGCTACTTTGCCGGCAGCCTTGGCTTACTGGTATTTGCTATCCCCTACCTTGGCTTGAAGCATCGAGCGTTACCTGTTGGGCTGTCTCTCGCACTCCCTGCCGTGATTGTGTTTCAAGCGTTACTGGGGATGTGGACGGTCACGATGAAGCTGATGCCGATTGTCGTCATGGGGCACCTGCTTGGTGGTTTTACGCTGTTTAGCCTTCTTTGTTTGAGCTATTGGCATGTGACTCGTTATCCTTTGGCGCACCGACTGGGTGACATTTCAGTATCTCGTGGACTGCGCTGGTTGGCTGGGATCACGGCATTGATAGTGGTAGCGCAGGTGGCGTTAGGGGGATGGACCTCATCAAATTACGCCGCGCTGATGTGTACTTCGCTGCCGATTTGTGAGGGAAACTGGACGCAATATTTGGATTTTGGGACGGCCTTTGAGCTTATCCAGCCTAAGAGTGAGAGTTACGAATTCGGTACTCTCGACTATGGCGCGCGAATGACGATTCATGTCACGCATCGTTTTGGCGCTATGCTGGTGATGCTGTTTGTTCTCGCGTTGGTGGTTGCGCTTAAGCGTTATCGGAATACGGAGTTTACCCTCTGTGCCCATTGGCTACTTGGGCTGTTGGTCCTTCAAATCGCATTGGGAGTAAGTAACGTACTGCTCAGTTTACCTTTGGCTATTGCCGTTGCACACAACCTGGGCGCAGCGCTGCTGTTGGTCGCCACGCTGAGAGCCAATTACTTGCTGAGCCAAGTCAGTGCGTCAACGAAAGCGACGCAGCGCATCAGCCCGAGAATCGCCGCGTCTGTGAGGGTGCAATCCCCAAAGCGCCAGTCAGTGATCGACATTAAGGAGAGTGCTCATGAGTAAAACCGCGACGTTTACCTCCAGCGCGGAGAAATCACTCGCGCATCACTATTTCACGCTCACTAAACCGAAAGTGGTGGCACTGATGCTGCTTACCGCACTGGT
>NZ_JCBDGX010000029.1:0-100431 GCF_059834345.1 Vibrio sp. R11-SG3-ISO3-SZ | reverse complement strand
TTAACCAGCTCACGTGCAACGTAAGCGCGAGCCATAGGGATGACTTCAACAGGCAATGGGAATTGACCAAGAACGTCAACGGCTTTGGTGTTGTCGACAATACAGATGAACTTGTCGGAAATCGCCGCGACGATCTTTTCACGAGTCAGTGCCGCGCCGCCACCTTTGATCATTTCACGTGCTGGGTTGATCTCATCCGCGCCATCGACGTAAACATCCAGTTTGGTCACGTCATTGCAATCAAACACTTCGATACCGAGTCCTTTGAGTTTCTCGGTGGAAGCTTCAGAGCTGGATACGGCACCTTTGATGTCGTCTTTCATTGTGCCCAATGCATCGATGAAGTGATTCACAGTGGAGCCTGTACCCACACCGACAATGCTGCCTTTTTCGACATATTGTAGTGCAGCCCAGCCGGCTTCTTTTTTCATTTCATCTTGAGTCATGCCCATCTCCTAAATGCGGTGTAAATATCGGTGAATTGCGCGCGATTATAGCCGCAAATGGCGTCTATTCCCAATCCCATATCCGGCTTGGGGTCACTATTTTTGGAAGTGGCACGTCCCATTGCTCAGCAGGTAGGACATCAACGTGTTGGCAATCATGGGCTAAGCCAATTGGCTTTGCGCCTTGCGAGCAGGCAAACCATTTGGCTAAGGTACGATCGTAGTAGCCGCCGCCCATGCCAAGGCGTTGGCCACTGGAGTCAAACCCGACCAAAGGTGTGCAGATTAAATCCAGTTTTTCTACCGGGATGACTTGAGTTTGGTCAAGCTTGGGCTCTGGAATGTAGAAGCGGTTTTCCACTAACGGCGTGTTGGCGTGATAGTGCAAAAACAGCAGGTGGCCTTTGGAAAAAGGATGCAGCACAGGGAGATAGGTTTTTTTACCTTGTTGCCATAGCCATTCGATTAACGGCATGGTGTCAATTTCGCCGTCCGTTGAGAGATAAAGTGCGATGTGCTCGGCAGAGGTGAGCTCTGGAAGTGATGAAAACTGATGCACGAGATCAAGCGCGGCGAGGTGCTGCACATCACTGGCAAGTTGCTGTCGTTTTTGGCGGATGGTTTGACGAAATTGTTGTCGAGACTCAGACATGCTGCGTTACCCCTATCAAAGGGTAAATCCAACGCATGTTGCGCAAGGAGGATACCCCAGAGTGCCGTTGGAGATGTTGACCCTTGAACCAGCTGGTTCAAGGCGGATCAGCAATGATAACCGTAGGCTTCTCGGTGCATGCCGAGCTTGCTCAATAGCTATCAAGTACCGACCCTTGGGTATTGCTTATCGGCTCAGGGACTAATCCCCTCACGCACACTCCAGGGTAAATTCTTGATTATTGCTGTCCTGGCTTTACTTTATTCAATGCATCGTCAATCGATGCGGTGAGCAATTCCATGCGCTCACACATGTGATTCTGTTGCTCTTCCACAGTATCACGGGTTTCGAGTTCATGACAGAAGTTCAGCGCGACGAAGGTCAGCAATTGCACTTCATTGGTCATTTTAGTTTTTGCGGTCATCTCTTTTAGGCTTTCATCAAGGCGCTTTGCAGCTCGACGTAGTGAGTCTTCTTGTCCCGCAGGGCAATTCACTCTCGTCAGCTTTCCTAAAATTTCGACATCTACCGCTTGATTACTCATATCAATTCAAATATTCCGATTAAGATGACAATCCAGCGCCCTACGCAATGTCACCGAGGAGGAAACTATAGGAAAAGCCTAGATAAGATTCAAGCTTTTCACGACCGACTCGGGTGTAAAAAGACACGAAATGGACAATTTGCGTAAAAGCTATTCACTATTGTCGATTCGCGCGTTTTCGCCAGGTGTGGTAAGTGTTAGGATTAGCCCCATTCCTGTAAAATTTGGGTCATTTCTATGAGCAATAAATCCCTACCAGATTACCTCTCTCTCGCTAGCGAACTGCAAAGTGCCGGATTAGCTGTAAACCCTTCTGAGCTACACGGCTTATTGACGGGCATGCTCAGCGGTGGCTTGAGTCTGACTGATAAAAGCTGGCAGCCGATGCTGTTTGACTACACCAACGAAGGCATGGGATGGCCAACCAGTGCGTTAGCACACGCGCAAAAGACGTTGGATGTGACGGTTGCAGATATGACCAGCGCCAGCTTAGAGATGGCCTTGCTATTGCCCGATGAGGAGGCCAGTGCTTCGTTGTTTGATGTGGCTGATGGTGTGGCCGATTGGGTAAACCATTTTATTTCTGGGCTTGGCTTGGTCGGCACCAATTTGAAAAAAGCGTCTCAAGAGTGCAAAGAAGCCCTAGCGGATCTTGAGGAGATCTCGAAATTGGGTATCGACGAAGATGATGATCTGCAAGAGCAGGCCGATCTACTTCTGCAAGTGATCGAGCACATCAAAGCGTGCGTACTGACGATTCATGCCGAGTTCGGTCAAAAACCGAGTACGCCCGAGCGCGCACCTACGATCCATTAATTCGTCAGTAAGGAATCAGGATGAAGCAGTATGATGTGGTGATATCAGGGGGAGCCATGGCGGGAATGACGCTGGCTCTCGCGCTGGATACTCTGTGTCATGGTGAGTTGTCGATTGCGGTTGTGGAGTCTTTCGAGTCCGATCACAGTCGACACCCTGGCTTTGATTCGCGTTCGATCGCGCTCTCTTATGGCAGTGCGAAGCAGTTGAAGCAGTGGGGGCTGTGGGCAGCCATCGCGCCAGTGGCAACGAGCATCAATCATATCCATGTCTCTGATCGCGGCCATGCAGGCATGACGTCGATCAGAAGAGAAGAGATCGGTGATCAAGCGTTGGGCTACGTTGTCGAATTGGCCGATGTTGGGCGTATTTATCACCAACTGGTCAGTGAGCGCCCCGCGATTACGCTCTACTGCCCAGACTCCGTGCTACAACTTGAGAGAAGTGCTCAGCACGTTGAGATCGCCCTCTCTAGTGGCGAGCATATTCGAAGTCGATTGCTGGTTGCGGCAGACGGTGCGTTATCACCGAGCTGCGATCAAGTGGGGCTGACCCTCGATGAGCATGACTTTGAGCAAGTGGCGATCATTGCCAATATTCGTGCTCAGCAGCCTCATCATGGACAGGCATTTGAGCGCTTTACTGAAAGCGGCCCTTTGGCGCTGTTACCTATGTCTCAAGAGCGGTTGTCTTTGGTGTGGTGCGTCAAACCTGATCGCGCTAGCGAGTTGCTTTCCCTCTCTGACAGCGTGTTTTTAGCTCAGCTACAAACGGCGTTTGGTTGGCGACTTGGCCAGTTGCAACAGGCTGGCCAACGCGCCAGCTATCCACTGATTTTGCGTACTCGTCGACAAACGATCGCCCATCGTATCGCGGTGGTGGGCAACGCAGCGCAAACCTTGCACCCTATCGCAGGGCAAGGGTTTAACCTAGGTATCCGAGATGTGGCGACGCTGGCTGAGCTGATTGCGGGCGCACCCAACGATCCTGGGCACTATGATCTTTTGTCCAAATATCGCCAGCGTCGAGAAACGGATCGTGAGCAGACCATTGCGTTGACCGCCGGTCTGGTTCATACCTTCTCGAACGATTACTTAGCCATGCGAATTGGTCGAAACGTCGGACTGGCGGCAATGGAGTGGGCGCCGCCAGTGAAAAAGCCACTTTTACAACGCACATTGGGTTTGGTGGCACGTTAACCGGCCATCACATCGTAGAAAAGAAAGGACAGTTCATGCAAAGTGTTGATATTGCTATCGTTGGTGGCGGAATGGTTGGTCTAGCGTTGGCCGCAGCGCTCAAAGAGACCGATTTGCGGATTGCCGTGATTGAAAGTCAGCAACCCGAGCCTGAGCTAGGAGCATTGCCGGACGTGCGCGTCTCTGCGCTCAGTCGTTCCAGTGAACTTCTATTGCGCAATATTGGCGCTTGGGATGGCATTATTTCAAGACGTGCAGCGCCTTATCAAGCGATGGAAGTGTGGGAGCAAGACAGCTTTGCACGTATCGAGTTTGATGCCACGCAGCTCGCCCAGCCCGATCTCGGCCATATTGTTGAAAACCGAGTCATACAGCTCGCGTTGCTTGAGAAAGTGAGGCAGCAAGCCAATGTATCAATGTTTATGCCGGCCAAGTGTCAAACCCTTGCGGTCGGTGAAAGCGAAGCGTGGTTGACGTTGGATGATGGTCAAGCATTGACGGCCAAGCTGGTGGTTGGCGCAGATGGCGCGAACTCTTGGGTTCGACAGCAGCAAGATATTCCATTGACCCATTGGGATTATGGCCATAGTGCGGTGGTGGCGAGTGTCGTCACAGAAGATGAGCATCAAAGAGTCGCTCGGCAGATTTTTACTGCGCAAGGGCCGCTTGCGTTTCTTCCGCTTAATGATAGTAAGATGAGCTCGATTGTCTGGTCCACCGATCCGAACCGAGCTCAGCGCTTAGTCGAGATGAGTGACACCGAGTTCAACAAGCAGTTGATGGTTGAGTTTGACGGGCGGCTAGGGCTATGTGAAGTGCAAGGTGAACGCTTCGCCTTTCCTCTTAAAATGCGTTACGCACGAGACTTTGTTGCTGAGCGTATCGCCTTAGTGGGCGATGCCGCGCACACCATTCACCCATTAGCCGGTCAAGGCGTGAACTTGGGCTTGCTGGATGCGGCTAGCCTAGCGCAAGAGATCGTCGAGATTTGGCAATGCGGTGAAGATATTGGCCGCAAGCGCAATTTGCGTGCTTATGAACGCTGGCGTAAAGCGGAAGCGGCGAAAATGATTGCCGCCATGCAAGGATTTAAAGATCTGTTTGCCGGCGATAACCCTGCGAAGAAACTGGTGCGAGGGATTGGTATGTCTTTGTTGGGGCAACTACCGGGCGCAAAAGATGAAGTGATGAAGCGCGCCCTTGGGCTTAAAGGCAATCTCCCTGAGTTGGCCAAACGGGCTCGAACACTCCAACCCGATTAAGCTCACTCCGCGCGTTTATCAAGCGCCTATAGGCGGGATACTCTTATCCACAAAAACCTTAGTCGTAAACCATAGCCGCGAAAAGAATAAAGGGTTGGCCACTAGCCAACCCTTTTACTTTACCTCTTTGAGTGTTCCACCCGCGCTCATTGGCGGTATGGTAACGCTCAAGCGTACGCGCAACGGAGCTTCATAATTTCTTGATTCACTTCCTTCACCGCTTTGAAGTGTTTGCTTTCTGCTTTTGCGGGTAGGATGAGCTTGCCATTATCAAACTCAAAACCTCCGACTCCGTAGATGTAGATTCTTCCCTTAAATAGCCGACTCACGTGTTTAGCAATCATACTTGGTGTATAGCGCTTAAACAGTCTCATACGTTGTTCCTTTTCTTTAGCAAGCACTGCGAATCATACTAAATTCCCCAATTAGAATGTGTGATTGTTATGGGGGAATATGCAGTTAAAGTCTTTCTATTTGGATATTTGTGTTGCTGTAGGCAAATTTACGGATAAATATCCAAATTGGTGTGATTGTTACCTCATTTATGTTCTGTCGATTCTGTTCGGTTTGGGGTTTCTCAACGCCGGCAATTAAGCCAGAGCAATATGACAGAAATAAGAATAGCCCAAACTAATAGGAAGGTGTTAGAAAATTGTTAATTGCCAGAAAAAATGCCCGCACAAGGCGGGCGAATAGTCACAGATGCATTACACAAAAAGTGGATGTCCTGAAACAATCAGTGGATTCACTTTTTTGTTGGAGAAGGATTACACTACGCGCTTTACACTAGGTGAATAAAATCGCAGTGCCAAGCAATACATCTTAATTCGCTCGATTCTTAAACCAACGCGAGCAGGATACTGTATTTTATTTCTGGTGACTATATATGCTTTAAAAATGAATAAAAATTTTTAATTAGTGATTGCTAATTGCGATCTTTATCACACAATTTCTGAAAGTGAGAGCTGTGTATCATGTATGAATGATAGCTGATACCAAGGGTTGGCAAAGCTTAAGCAGGTCGTCGCACTGAAGAGCGATACCCGCAAAGGGAGAACCACTACTAATGGTGACAATGGGTTCATTAAGAATGTGAGCATCGAACAGGATCGGCATTTCTTGAGCGAGTAGTAAAGGCACAACAGCTCCGATAGGGTAGCCGGTGATAGTGGGGACTTCGTCTATCGGAACGCAAGTCATGCGGCGCCAATTGAGCTGCGCTCTCACTTTTTTCGGGTCAACGCGGCAGTGCCCAGGGGCACACGCCAAGGCGTAGCGATCGCTCATATCACGCAGCAAAATAGACTTAACCATTTGGGCTGGGCGCACGCCACGTTGCCGTGCTGCCTCTTCAATTGTGATCGCTTCGCTCTCGTGAGGCAGCAAGCGATAGGGCACCTGCTGCTGCTCTAGAAATTGCGTGACTTGAGTACGGATACGCTTACGCCTCGTCAAGTGAGTATGGCAACGGTGCAAACGTCAGACGAGAGTGCTCAAGGTGCTTGAAACGAAAGGGCGTATCTGCATCTAGATTATTTGGCAGCACCGCTAACGCGAGGCACACGCCATCGGTGTATTGGTAGCTCGCCAATACATGGCCCGCACTGCGCCAGTTGTCACCGACCGCACGCTCAAGTTCCGCGTTTTCTTCCAGCACTGCATCGCACTGGCCTTTTAAAATAAACAGGGCTCGCTTGTTGATGCCACGGTATTTCGCTCGTGCTACGGTTTCTTGTCCGGTGTAGCAGCCTTTTGTGAAACTAATCCCGCCGAGCGCTTGAAGGTTCAGCGCTTGAGGAATGTGCTCATTTTGCTGTGTTTGAGTAAGGCTAGGGCTGGCTGACTGAATGTCGTACAGGCGCCACAGTGACTCATCGCTCTTTTGCCCTTCAAAGGCATCGACGATTTGAAATACCGTCTCTTCATTGGTGATCACAACCCAGCGCTGCTGACCGATACGTACCGCGCTGCCTTCGCGTAGCGAACGCACATCACCGCGCTCTTGAGTCAAAGTATCAATAAATGCATCGGCTGCACTGCCCATCACGCCGAGGAGTGTTAGCGGACTTTCACTGAATTCCACTTTGGAAAAAATGGCGTATTTTTTTAGCTCGGCGATCTCTTTCTCAACTAAAGCCTTAGGCTGAAACATCCCATAACCTTGTTGGTGATGAAAGAGATGAAACGCACTCCATACCTTACCTTTCGCATCGCAATGGGCGCCGAGGCGAACTTCATCTTGCGCCAGAGTCACGACGTCACAGGTCAACTGCCCTTGCAGGTAAGACTTACTGTCTTGGCCGGTTGCCTGAATCAGCGCCCAAGACTCCAGTGGGGCTATGGCAAGCGAAGGAAGAGCGTCTTGCGAAGAGAGTGGGAGTGGCGAAAATGTCGTGTTCCAGTCCATAGTTGACTACCTAATAAGTAATGAAGGTGACTTAATTGGGCTATCATAATGCCCCTCTGCGCCCTGAAACAACCTTTGTCTTCAACAGCAAGCGTTCGGACTGTGACTGAGTTAGTAGTTGCAAAGAGCTTTGCTTGTTACACTCGGCGAAAACAACCGACAAGGTGAGGAATAAATAGAATGTACACCGCGGAAGAGAAAGCGCGTATCAAATGGGGATGTCGCCGAGGAATGTTGGAGCTGGATGTGGTCATCATGCCGTTTTTCGAAGAGTGCTTTGATAGCCTGCAAGAAAACGAACAGCGCGATTTTGTGTCACTGCTGGAGTGTGATGATCCAGACTTGTTCACCTGGATAATGGGGCACGGTCGCAGTGAAAACCTAGGTCATGCAGCAATGGTGGACAAAATTGTCGCCCACAACCTCAGTAAGGTACGTTAACTCCCCTTCATCCATGAGCGTTTACGCTCATCCTTCTTTTATGGCCGCTCAAGTCAATGTCATTGTATCGATGTTGACTTGCAGCCTGCTCATCACAAGCGCCTTACCTTTAGTTGTGACGCCTATTGTGTTGTTGCCTCTGTTTCGATGGGCTAACTCAGACGGGATGCTCCAGGAGTCTCTAAAGGGGGCTATCACATTTGATGCTGATTTTTGCTATCACTACCAAGGTCGACAGTTTGGGATCAAAGCGGTCTCCACCGCTTTGTCTGCGTGGGCGCTGTGTTTGACGCGTAGTGACGGTAAGCGTGTGTTGTTGTGGCGAGACAGTCTGCCCGATGAGCACTATCGACATTTGCTGGTGGCGTTGCGTCAAACCAAGTTGCAACAAACAAAAAGGGAGCAGCGCGCTCCCTAGTGTTAATTTTTGATCGACTGACGTCTATCTGGCACGAGAATGGTCGGGCCGCTGTCTTTGGCCAGTTCAGGGTAGTCGAGGGTGTAATGCAAGCCGCGACTCTCTTTACGTTGCATGGCACAGCGCACCATTAACTCAGCCACTTGGAGTAGATTTCGCAATTCCAACAGGTTATTCGAGACTTTAAAGTTGCTGTAGTACTCATGTGTCTCTTGCTGAAGCAGTTGGATACGGCGCATGGCGCGCTCTAAGCGTTTGTCGGTACGGACAATGCCCATGTAATCCCACATGAACAGGCGCAGTTCATGCCAGTTATGTTGGATCACCACCTCTTCGTCTGAGCAGCTGACTTGGCTTTCATCCCAAGCCGGTAAGTTCGAGGCCAGTGTCGCCGATGGCAGTTTCTCAATGATGTCTTGTGAGGCAGACCATGCATACACCACACACTCGAGCAGAGAGTTCGAGGCCATGCGGTTGGCACCATGCAAGCCGGTGTAACTCACTTCACCGATCGCATAAAGCTGCGCCAAATCGGTTTGACCATTGAAGTCGACCATCACGCCACCACAAGTGTAGTGAGCAGCCGGAACGACAGGAATCGGCTCTTTGGTCATATCAATACCAAGATCGAGCAAACGCATGTTGATGGTTGGGAAATGCTTCTCGATAAAGTCTGCCGGTTTGTGGCTAATGTCGAGATACATGCAATCGGCACCTAGGCGTTTCATCTCGAAGTCGATAGCGCGAGCCACCACATCTCGAGGGGCCAGCTCTTCTCTCTCATCGAAATCGGGCATAAAGCGAGAACCATCGGGGCGGCGTAAGTACGCACCTTCACCACGCAGTGCTTCAGTGAGCAAGAAGTTTCGCGCCTCTGGATGATAGAGACAGGTTGGGTGGAATTGGTTGAACTCTAAGTTCGCCACTCGGCAGCCTGCACGCCACGCCATCGCGATACCGTCACCGGATGAGACGTCAGGGTTTGAGGTGTATTGGTAGACTTTGGAGGCGCCGCCGGTGGCTAATACCACAAACTTTGCACGCACGGTTTCGACGTGTTCTTGGTTACGGTTCCAAATATAGGCGCCGATGACTTTGTCCTTATCACCGCCTATTTTATCTTCTGTGATGAGGTCGAGCGCGTTATGGCGTTCGAGCACCGTGATGTTTGGGTGGTTGTGAGCGTTGTCTTGCAGCGACGTTTGCATCGCCATGCCCGTTGCATCGGCCGCGTGCAAAATACGTCGGTGGCTGTGGCCGCCTTCACGCGTGAGATGGTAGCGAGGCGATTCGCCATTGCCGTCATCATCTTCTTTGTCGAAGGGTACACCACCATCAATCAACCACTGCACGCATTTTTTTGCATTTTCGGCGATAAATTTGACGCTTTCCTCTTCGCACAATCCCGCACCAGCAATGAGGGTGTCTTGGACATGGGATTCAATACTGTCTGATTCGTCGAAAACGGCGGCAATGCCTCCTTGTGCATAGTAAGTCGCGCCTTCGCTACGCGGCCCTTTGCTCAATACAATGACCTTGCCATGCTCCGCCACTCTAAGCGCCAATGAAAGACCCGCAGCGCCGCTGCCCACCACTAACACATCACATTGATGTTCACGGTTTGTGTTCATAAAACTGTTACGTTCCCGAGTTAATTTGTACCCGACAAAATCCATCCGCCACGGTCAGCTGTCGCGTACGGGTAGCCATGAATTGCAATAAAAGCTTGCTCTGGCTTGCTATCATAGCACCGCCAGTGGTGCAATTCTTCGTAAATTACATTGCTTTTCCCCTTGGCACTGCGCACAATCAAATCGTCTTCGTGGCAAGGGCATCACTTCTCAAAAAATAGTGAAATTTGTTTTGAACTTTATTTTTATTACTAGGTCACAATAGTGCTCAAGTAAGCAGTGGTGTCAATACTACATTTTGCATAATTAATGCTCATATCTGAGAGGATAAGAGTCGATAACAATAGGAGTACCCGCTCGAATGAACGAGCAGCTGACCGATCAAGTATTAATTGAGCGAGTTCAGAATGGAGATAAGCAAGCGTTCAACCTGTTGGTGATTCGCTATCAAAACAAAGTCTGTAACCTTATCTCCCGCTACATCAATAACCCAGGGGATGTCCCGGATGTAGCACAAGAAGCATTTATTAAGGCGTATCGAGCCATCCCAAGTTTTCGAGGCGAGAGCGCGTTTTACACTTGGTTGTATCGAATAGCCGTTAATACTGCGAAAAACCATATTGTTGCCCAAGGTCGCAGACCACCCGCGCAAGATGTGGATACTGAAGAAGCTGAATATTACGAAAACGGTAGTGCGCTGAAAGAAATATCGAACCCTGAGAATTTAACGTTGTCCAATGAATTGAAACACGTTGTTTTCAGTGCGATTGAAGCACTGCCTGATGATTTAAAAACCGCGATGACGTTGCGTGAGCTCGATGGCTTGAGCTATGAAGAGATTGCTGCGGTTATGGATTGCCCAGTAGGAACCGTACGTTCGAGAATATTCCGTGCTCGAGAGGCGGTGGAGAAGAAAATCCAACCGCTAATGCAACGTCAATGATAGGTAAATGACAACCCTAATGCCTGATAGATAGGATTAATGGTGAATGATAATGGCTGACAAAGAGAAACTTTCAGCGCTCATGGATGGAGAGTTGGTGGACAAAGGTCTGATTGCAGAGCTCGAGCAAGATGCGTCCAGCCAACAAGCTTGGAAGCATTACCATCTCATTGGTGATGTCATGCGTGGCGATGCGCCGCAAAAGCCTGAATGGAATATCGCAGACAGCGTCGCTTTGGCTTTGGAGTCTGAGCCTGCGCATTCGACTCTGCAAGATACGTCAGTGCGAGAGATCAACGAGACTGCGGTAGAGTCGCAGCCGACGCCTGCTCAAGCCCGTCGTCAGTTGCCTGCATGGCTCAATCAGTTTGGCCAAGTCGCGGTCGCGGCTTGCGTATCGCTGGCCGTTATTTTAGGCGTTCAGCAATACGGTGGGTCTGACGCCGCTGCGCCAGAATCAGACCAGTTACCTGTTTTGCAAACCATTCCGTTTGCGGGCAGTGCAGAGCCGGTCAGCTTGACGCGTTCGTCGGTTGAGCCGCAATCCAGTACGGCGAGTCAAGTCGATGTGCAAGAGCAACGCCGTCGCATAAACGCTATGTTGCAAGATTATGAACTTCAGTTGCGTCTGAACAGTAAAACAGAGCAGATGAATGACCACCCAGAAATGGTAGTTGAATGAGAAAAATCCTGATCAGTGCGCTGGCACTGTTCAGTTTGAATACACCAATCGCCTTTGCAGCCGATGACGCTGCGAAGGCGTTGTTGGATCAAATGAACGATGCCAGCCAGCACCTCAATTACGAGCTTTCTTACATCCTGATCAAGAAAAACAGTATTGAGCCTTTGCTGTACCGTCACGCGCGAGCGGACGACCAACAACTTGCCCACCTTGTCTATCTCAGTGGGCCTATCCGTGAAGTGATTCGCCGTGGCAATGAAGTCAGCTACATTGAGCCTGGTGTCGAACCGTTTACGATTGAGTCGGGTGAAATTGTCGCCCCCACCATCCCTTTGCTTAATGCCGACGTTGACGAATTAAGCCAGTACTACGACTTCGTCCAAGTGGGCCGAGCTCGCGAGGCTGGTACGGCGTGCCAAGTGCTGCGTGTGGTACCCAAAGACGGATTGCGTTACTCCTACGTGCTGTGGGTCGATGAGAAAACGCATTTGCCTCTAAGAGCGGATCTGGTGGATCGTGATGGCGAAGTGTTAGAGCAATATCGCACCATTTCCTATAGCGTCAACGACCATATCGGCACGATTTTAAGTGGTTTGAATGAGGTGAAATTGCCAGAGGTCCTCTCACTGCCCAAAGGCAGTTTAGACAATCCTAATTGGCATGCAGACTGGATTCCAAACGGCTTTGAGCCCAAAGAGCTCAACCGTTATCGTATGGCGAACACTGAGCGCATGGTGGAGAGTCAAATGTACAGCGACGGTCTGTTCAGTTTCTCGATTTATGTCTCCGACAGTGACAACTTGTCACTAAAAGGGCAACTTGTTCGTCAAGGTCGAAGAACGTTGCACAGCTTTGTTAGTGGTTCAGCGGAAATCTCTGTGATTGGCGATATTCCTCCTGCGACGGCAAAACGCATCGCTCAGTCCGTCACGATTGATGCTTCAAGGCACAACCAATGATGACGGCATTGGCGACCGTCTCCTCGGTCAAGGCGCACCATGGCGGATTTCACGTGGAGCTGAGCTGTGAGCAGCAGACCAGTTGCAGCAGTTGCTCGTCGCAAAAAAACTGCGGCACGGGGATTGTGTCGAAAGCGGTTGGCAATAAATCACTCTACTGGCACTTAGAGACCAAACAAGCGGTACGTGAAGGGCAGGTGGTGGAAATTGGCCTGCCTGAGAAACGCGTGTTGCAGTCGGCCGCGCTGGTCTATCTGTTGCCATTGTTTGGTTTGATCCTGGGGGCTTGGCTTGGCTCCGCTCTCATCGCGCCTTGGTTTGACCTTGGCGAGGGCGTCGTCATTTTGTGCTCCGCACTGGCAACGGCAGCGGGTATCCTCTTTGCCAAGACGTTCGCCTCTCATCTTGAGCGACAGTCGTCGCAACAAGTCACTTTGATACGGATTCTGGGTGAGCCAATTAGCTAGTGCGTAGCGCTTAGAAATTGGGTAGAATCTGCCAACTTGTTTGAAATGCCGTCATATGACGGCTTTCTCATACCAATCTGGATAACTCTCTGAACTGAACTGCTCAGCAGAGGGTTATTTCGATTGGTATTTCGTCCCTATTTGAAAGAGTTTAGTCACACCAAATCATGAAGCACATTCGTAACTTTTCGATCATTGCCCATATCGACCACGGTAAGTCGACCCTATCAGACCGTTTAATCCAAGTTTGTGGTGGTTTAAGCGACCGTGAAATGGCCGCTCAGGTTCTCGACTCAATGGATCTGGAGCGTGAGCGTGGTATCACCATCAAATCGCAGAGTGTGACACTGAACTACACCGCTAAAGACGGTGAAACTTATCAGCTCAACTTTATCGACACTCCAGGGCACGTTGACTTTGCCTACGAGGTGTCGCGTTCTTTGGCGGCTTGTGAAGGTGCGCTGTTGGTGGTGGATGCCGGTCAAGGCGTTGAAGCACAAACCCTAGCGAACTGCTACACCGCGATCGAAATGGATCTGGAAGTCGTGCCTATTCTGAACAAGATTGACTTGCCTGCCGCTGATCCTGAGCGCGTTGCCGAAGAGATCGAAGAGATCGTCGGGATTGATGCTATGGAGGCTACTCGCTGCTCAGCGAAGACGGGTCTAGGTGTCGAAGATGTGCTGGAAAACATCGTTGCTGCGATTCCAGCGCCAGAAGGCGATCCCGATGCACCTCTGCAAGCGTTGATCATCGACTCTTGGTTTGACAACTACTTAGGTGTCGTCTCTTTGGTGCGCATCAAGAACGGTCAATTGAAAAAGAACGACAAGATCAAAGTGATGAGCACAGGTCAAACATGGGGGGTGGATCGTTTAGGTATTTTCACGCCAAAACAAATCGATACCGACATTCTTCGCACTGGCGAAGTCGGTTGGGTTGTGTGTGGTATCAAAGACATCTTGGGCGCGCCTGTTGGTGATACGCTGACGTTGGCGAAAAACGGCAGTGAAAAACCACTACCGGGCTTTAAGAAAGTCAAACCTCAGGTGTATGCGGGTCTCTTCCCTGTCTCCTCAGACGATTACGAAAACTTCCGTGACGCGCTAGGTAAACTGAGTTTGAACGATGCCTCTTTGTTCTACGAGCCAGAAAACTCGGCGGCACTGGGCTTTGGCTTCCGTTGTGGTTTCCTTGGCATGCTGCACATGGAGATCATTCAAGAGCGTCTAGAGCGTGAATACGATCTTGATCTTATCACCACTGCGCCAACCGTAGTGTACGAAGTGGAAAAGACCGACGACACGCTGATCTATGTGGATAGCCCAGCAAAACTGCCGGCGATCAACGATATCGAAGAGATTCGTGAGCCAATTGCACGTTGTAATATTTTGGTGCCTTCTGATTACTTAGGTAACGTGATTACCTTGTGTGTTGAAAAGCGCGGCGTTCAAGTGGATATGGTGTACCACGGCAACCAAGTGGCGGTGACTTACGATATCCCGATGGCAGAGGTGGTGCTTGATTTCTTCGACCGCTTGAAGTCTACCTCACGTGGTTACGCTTCTCTGGATTACAACTTCCAACGCTTTGAAGCGTCTAACATGGTACGCGTGGATGTACTGCTCAACGGTGATAAAGTCGACGCGCTGGCGCTAATCACGCACAAAGAACAATCGCAAACTCGCGGCCGTCAGCTGGTGGAAAAAATGAAAGAGTTCATTCCACGTCAGATGTTTGATATTGCGATTCAAGCGGCGATCGGTAACCACATCATCGCTCGTTCTACGGTGAAGCAGTTGCGTAAAAACGTTATCGCTAAATGTTACGGTGGTGACGTGAGTCGTAAGAAGAAACTACTGAAGAAGCAAAAAGAGGGTAAGAAGCGTATGAAGCAGATCGGTAACGTCGAGCTGCCACAAGAAGCGTTCCTTGCTATTTTGCACGTAGGCAAAGATTAAGTTTGCCCATCGGTAAAGATTGAGCGCGATAGTGGGTCGGCGATGTTGACTGGCTTTAGCGCCAACGTTTTGAGTGAAAGGGGTTACCCTTTCACTTTCGTATTTTTGAGATAAGGGAAGTCAATGGCGAACACATTTTCACTCATCCTAGTCATCGTCACTTTGGTGACTGGTATTGTTTGGCTACTGGAGAAGCTGGTTTTTGCTAAGCAGCGTCAACGCCAAGTGATGGATATCGAAGCACAAACCACAGGTTTGGATGACGCGACGTTAGCCAAAGTGAAAAAGCAGCCTTGGTGGATCGAGAACAGTGTCTCCATCTTCCCCGTGATTGCGATTGTGTTGGTGCTGCGCTCGTTCATTTATGAGCCGTTTCAGATTCCATCAGGCTCCATGATGCCAACGCTATTAGTCGGCGACTTTATCCTGGTTGAGAAATACGCTTATGGACTCAAAGATCCCGTTTGGCGTACGCAACTGGTGGAAACAGGCAAACCGGAGCGCGGTGATACGGTCGTCTTTAAGTATCCACCACAACCGAGCATCGATTACATCAAACGCGTGGTCGGCCTTCCGGGTGATACCGTGCGTTACAGCAGCAAAAAAGAGATCTGCATTCAGCCACAAGGTGAGAGCACTTGCCGCCAAGTGGGATTATCGAATGTGGTAGAGAGTCCGTTTATTCAAGACGGCGTACCACTTATCCAACTGAATGAAGAGTTGGGTGAAGTGGAGCATCAAATTTTGGTTAACCCACTTCGCCGTGATCGCGTGTCGGCGTATCAGCCACGCAGTGGTGTGAACGAGTGGGTTGTACCGCAAGGGCACTATTTTGTCATGGGTGATAACCGTGACAACAGTGCTGACAGCCGCTACTGGGGCTTTGTTCCAGAGGCCAACCTCGTTGGCAAGGCCGTTGCAATTTGGATCAGTTTTGAGTTTGATCGTGATACAGACAGTGTCTTGCCGACTTGGATTCCAACTGGTGTGCGTTTTAACCGCATTGGTGGCATTAACTAGCTTGTTTAAAGCACAAACTATCGAGAGAGCATGAATTCTCCAATCACTAATCTAGAAAACAGACTCGGCTATCCGTTCAACGATGCCGAGTTACTCCAACTTGCGCTGACACACCGCAGCGCAAATGGAAAACACAATGAGCGTCTTGAGTTTCTGGGCGATTCAATTTTAAGTTTTGTCATTGCTGACGATCTTTATCACCGCTTCCCTAAAGTGAACGAAGGGGACATGAGCCGTATGCGTGCGACCTTAGTGCGTGGCAATACGCTAGCGGAATTGGGTCGAGAATTCGAACTCGGAGATCACTTAAAATTAGGTCCAGGTGAGTTAAAAAGTGGCGGTTTCCGTCGTGATTCCATTCTTGCCGATGCCGTAGAGGCGATCATTGGGGCGATATACTTGGATAGCGATATTGAAGTGGTCCGTAGGATTATACTCAGCTGGTACCAGAGTCGTTTGGATGCCATTAAGCCGGGGGTATCGCAAAAAGATCCCAAGACGCGTTTGCAAGAATTTCTGCAAGGGCGAAGAAAACCGCTTCCTGTCTATACAGTGACTACTATTAAAGGTGAAGCACACAACCAGCAATTTACGGTTTCGTGTGAAGTGGCAGGCATCGGAGATCCTGTCATTGGCAAAGGCACCAGCCGCCGCAAGGCAGAACAAGCGGCTGCGGAATTAGCGCTAGAGCAACTTAACAATGACTGACTCAACCGACAACAACGAATTTGATATCGATGCGTTCTTTTCATCAAGTGGTGAAACCGCGTCGCCAGAGAGCCAACACTGTGGTTTTATTGCCATTGTTGGCCGACCGAATGTTGGCAAATCGACACTGCTGAATCGCATTCTAGGTCAAAAAATTTCGATAACTTCACGTAAACCTCAGACCACGCGCCACCGTATCATGGGTGTGGATACAGAAGGGGATTACCAAGCGATTTATGTCGATACCCCAGGGCTACACATTGAAGAGAAACGCGCCATCAACCGTTTGATGAACCGCGCGGCCAACTCTTCATTGAGTGATGTCAATCTGGTGTTTTTCCTCGTTGATGGTACCCACTGGACCAAAGACGATGAGATGGTGCTCACCAAGTTGCAGAAGTCGAACTTCCCTGTTGTGCTTTGTGTCAACAAAGTCGACAACGTTCAAGATCGCAACGAAGTGATGCTGTACATGATGGATCTGTCGAAGAAGATGGAATTCGTCGATGTGGTACCGATTTCGGCCAAACACGGTAAAAACATTGATGTGCTGCGCAAGCATGTCCGTGAACACTTACCTAAAGCGGCCCATCACTTCCCTGAAGAGTATGTGACTGACCGCTCTCAGCGCTTTATGGCGTCTGAAATTGTGCGTGAAAAGTTGATGCGCTTTACTGGCGAAGAGTTGCCTTATTCGGTGACGGTGGAAATCGAGCGTTTCGATTACAATCCAGACACCGACGGTTTCCACATCAACGCACTGATCTTGGTGGAGCGCAGTGGCCAGAAAAAAATGGTCATCGGCAAAGGCGGCGAGAAAATCAAGACGATTGGTCGCGAAGCGCGCCTTGATATGGAAGAACTGTTTGGCCGTAAGGTCTACTTAGAAACGTGGGTCAAAGTGAAATCGGGTTGGGCGGATGACGAGCGTGCACTACGCTCTCTCGGTTACATCGACGATCTTTAATCGTTGGCTCTCTTAGCGCCTCGCTAAGAGAGCATTCTCCTCACTGGGTTGACGAAGGATCGCAACCTCGTGTCTGTTGTGGTCAAAGGCTATGTCATCAGAAGGTTTACAACGCTGCTTTGTACTTCATCGCCGACCCTATAGTGAATCGAGCCTGATTCTTGACGTCTTCAGTGAAGAGTATGGCCGCATCACCTTGATGGCAAAAGGCGCGCGCAGCAAACGTTCTAACCTCAAAGGGGCGCTGCAACCCTTCACACCACTGCTATTGAAATGGTCAGGCAAAGGTTCAATGAAAACACTGCGCCAAGCCGAGCCGATCAGTTTAGGTCTCCCTCTCTTTGGTATTCATCTCTATTCCGCTATGTACGTCAATGAGTTGATCGGCCGAGTGTTGATGGCCGAAGTGGCGATGCCCGCCCTGTTTCATGACTACCTGCATGCGTTGACGGAGTTGGCGCAAAGCGAGAATCCAGAGCCTGCCTTGCGCCGCTTTGAGTTGGCGCTGCTGTCGGCGATGGGGTATGGCGTGGATTTTTTACACTGTGCGGGCAGTGGCGAGCCAGTCTCACCGGAGATGACCTATCGCTATCGCGAGCAGAAGGGATTCATTGCCTCAGTGCGAAACGACAACCTGACGTTTTTAGGCAATGAACTGATCGCGATCAGCGAGCGTCGCTTCACCACAAAAGAACAACTCAAAGCGGCAAAACGCTTTACACGACTGGCCTTAAAGCCGTATCTTGGCGGCAAACCTTTAAAAAGCAGGGAACTTTTCATCGCAAGGGTTCCCAGAGCACGGAGTATGGAATAATGAGCTCAATCTACCTTGGCGTGAACATCGATCACATCGCAACTCTACGTAACGCACGCGGGACAAAATACCCAGACCCTGTCCATGCCGCAGAAGTGGCTGAGCGCGCCGGTGCAGATGGGATCACCATCCACCTACGCGAAGATCGCCGTCACATCAACGATCGTGATGTTCGTATCTTACGTGAAACGATTCAAACGCGAATGAATCTGGAAATGGCCGTTACCGATGAAATGGTCGAGATTGCGCTGCAAACCCAGCCAGAGTATGTCTGCTTGGTGCCAGAGAAACGCGAAGAGCTGACCACAGAAGGTGGTCTGGATGTGGTGGGGCAACTTGAGAAAATCAAAGCGGCGACCCAAAAACTCACCGATGCCGGCATTAAAGTCTCTCTGTTCATTGATGCCGATCGCCAGCAAATCGACGCCGCAAAAGCGTGTGGTGCACCCTACATTGAACTGCACACCGGCCACTATGCAGATGCAACCAATGATGCAGACCAACAAGACGAACTGAAAAAGATCGCCGCAGGCGCCAGCTACGCCGCCGATCTCGGCATTACCGTGAATGCCGGGCATGGTCTCACCTATCACAACGTGGCTCCGATTGCGGCCATTCGAGAAATGTACGAGTTGAACATCGGTCACTCTATTATCGGCCGCGCGGCCTTTGACGGTTTGGCAAAAGCCGTGGCTGACATGAAGGCCATTATGGTCGAAGCTAGAAAGTAGTCACTATGGCGATCGTAGGATTAGGCACAGACATTGCGGAAATCGAGCGAGTGGAAAAAGCCCTCGCTCGCAGTGGTGATGCGTTTGCCCAGCGAATCTTAACGCCGCCTGAGCTCGATACGTTTCATGCCATTAAACAGAAGGCGCGTTTTCTCGCCAAACGCTTCGCTGCGAAAGAAGCCGCGTCAAAAGCATTGGGAACGGGAATCGCGCTCGGCGTGACCTTTCAAGACTTTACCATCAGCAATGACGAACTCGGTGCGCCTGTCCTAACGCTGGCCAATAAAGCTTTAGCATTGGCGAATCAAAAGCAGGTGGCGCATGTCCACCTGTCGATCTCTGATGAGCGCCACTATGCGATGGCGACGGTGATTTACGAATCGGCCTGATGTCAGGCCGAGACCTAATTAAGTGCTAGGTAGTGGGCCGACGCCTCGGTCACTTTTTCCATCTCATCTTGCAACTCAAACAGCTCCGGCTCCACCTCTTCAATACTCGCGTCTGAGCGCAGCGCTTTCTCTAGTGTCGCGCAAATCGACTTAAGACGTGGTACACCGCAATATGAACTGCTGCCATGCAGTTTGTGGACATGATGAATCAGATTCTCTCGACCTTCTTCATCCCCATCCCCCGTGAGCGCCTGTTCGACAACCGAATTGACCTCGGGAATGTAGTCGACCAGCATTTGCAACATCTCTTTGGCAAGCGAGGCTTTGTTGGCGGATTGCTTCAGCGCGGCGGGCCAGTCAATGACGATTTGGCTATCACTCGTGGACGGTGTGCTCTGCACATCCGGTGTTGTGTGGACTGAAAGATCGAGCTTTTCCAACTCTTGCACAGTGGCATTGGGGTTCCAGTGCATCAACACCTGCTGCAATACATGCTCTTCTATTGGTTTGGTGAGGTAGTCATCCATGCCGGCTTTGAGTAGGCGGTCGCGCTCGCCTAGCATGGCATGAGCGGTGACAGCGATCACCGGAGTCTGCTCATTGAGCGGCAGTTTTTTAATCGCTTTGGAGGCGGTAACCCCATCCATTTTCGGCATTTGAATGTCCATAAGGATCATATCAAAATGCTGATGTTCCGCCTGCGCGACGGCGTCTTCGCCATTGCTACAGGTGATCACTCGCTCAACGCGCTCTTTGAGTAGGGCGGTGATGAGTTTCAAGTTCGCGGGATTATCATCCACCGCCATCACCGTCAGTGGCAATTTATCGGTGCTGACAGGCGTATTGGGCTCCAGTATAGGCAGCGCCTCTTGGTTCGCGGCTAACGTCTGTAGAAGCTTACGGCGTGACAATGGTTTGGTGATGCAGTGAACTTGATACTTTTGAATCAAGTGATCAGACAAAGCAAGGGCGGTACTTGGCATGCCGAGGACAACGTGCGGCGCGTAGGCCATGGCGCGTTCCACCAAGCTTTCCACTTCGCTAACGGTGTTATCTTGGCTCGGAGCCAGATTGAGCAGTACGTAATCATAGCTGGCGGCTTCTTCAGGCATCGACGAGCGGTAAGTGACTGACAACCCTTCGCGAGTCAACATGTTTTGTACGATCGAGGCCGCTTGCATATTAGGTTCGATTAGCAGCAACTGGCGCTGCGCTAGGGTTTGCGCTTCGATGAGATCGCTCACCGGCATATCGGTGACATGCAATCTCAGGGTAAACCAGAAGGTAGAGCCTTGGTGCAAGCGACTGGTTAGGCTGATTTCACCGCCCATTTGACTGACGAGTTTCTGCGTTATGACCAGCCCAAGCCCGGTGCCACCATAGCGGCGCGAGATGCTAGCGTCTGCTTGACTAAAGGCTTGGAAAAGCTGCGCTTGTTGACGCTCTGAGATACCGATACCCGTGTCGCGCACCATAAATTGTAACTCAACCACGTCATCGCGCTGTGAGCGAAGTTCGACGCTGATATCGATGTTGCCACGCTCAGTAAACTTGATGGAGTTGCCCACCAGGTTGGTCAACACTTGTTGGATGCGCAGCGGATCGCCAGCGAGACCCGCCGGAATTTTCGGATCCACTTTGAGCGTCAACTCTAGCCCTTTCTCATGGGCGCTGGTGGCTTGCAGGCTGACCACCTCTTCGAGTGACTCTTGGAACTCAAAAGGAATATTCTCCAGCGCCAGCTTACCCGCTTCAAGTTTCGAGAAATCAAGGATGTCATTGATGATGTTGAGCAAGTTGTTGGCGGAACGCTCGATGGTCTGCAAGTAATCGGTTTGGCTGTTGGTGAGTTTGGTTTTCAACATCTGGCGAGTAAAACCGATCACACCATTTAGCGGCGTTCTTAGCTCGTGTGACATGTTTGCCAGAAACTCGGATTTCACTCGCGCCGCTTCTTGCGCGCGTTTTTTCGCAATATCGAGCTCGACGTTTTGGATCTCAAGTTGTTCAAGGGTTTCGCGTAGATCGGAAGTGGCTTGGTCGATGCTGTGCTGCATTTCCACGTGGTATTCCGACAGCGAGACCGCCATTGCGTTGATGCCGTTTTTCAACGAGTCGAGCTCGCCGTGCATTTTGCCTTCGATACGTACATCCAAATGCCCGCGACGAATGCGATCCACCATGTTTTTCATGTGAGAGATCGGACGGGTCACGTCGTACATCAAGCGGTAGGCGAAGACGGCGGATAGGCCGAGTCCGACGAGCAACACTAACGCAGCGGCAAAAATTTCTTGATACTGCTGCAAGCGCAGCGACGAGAGATCGAGCTCAATCGATACATAGCCGAGTGCTGGTGTGGTGCTTTGCCCTTCGAGTGTCGCGGTTAAGCCCGCCTCAGAGATAACGGGCGCGCGAAGAATTAAGGTGTTGTCGCGCAAATCAGAGGTGAGTAGCAGCGGGATGGGCTCTTGTTTTGGAAAGGTCAGCGACTCGAAGTTAGGGTGAAAGTTCGAGGTCACGAACAGATCGTGCTTGTAATCAAACACGGCAATACTGCGGACAAATTTCGAGTTCTTACGATGCGCAAAGCTGATGATACGCCTGACGGCTTCGCGGCTGTTGTTGCGGAGCCCATCTTCACTGGCAATCGCCAAAGGCTCAACGATATTTAAACCTGAATTGATGACCTGAGTTTCCAAATCGTGATAGCGATTAAAGGAAAAGAAGGCGGTCAGTAGAAGACCGATGATCAATGTGGGGGCGAGAGTAAGAGAAATAACGCGGGCGCGTAAGCCATATCTGGTCATTATTGTCTAAACATCGTGGTGTGGATATGGGAAAATAACTTCCATAAATAGAAGCCGCCGAAGGTTTAAGCATAATCAACTCGGTCGGCTCACACAATGATTCTGCTGTAAAAGCGGGAATCGACACTGTAATTAGAGCAAATACAGTCTGTTGACTGCGAAATAGGCACGGCACATGGCGCGTTTCTTCCAACCTAAAAAGAAAACTCAACTCAATACTAAGCATCAATCTGTTCTGGTCGAGAAACTCGATCACCACGGTGCGGGCATGGCATACCAAAATAAAAAGCCGATTTTTATTGAAGGCGCTTTGCCTAAAGAAGAGGTATTGATTCAACTGACGGAAAGTAAAGCCAAGTACGCGCGTGCCAAATTGATCAAAGTTCTCACGCCTAGTTCAGAGCGTATTGCGCCATTTTGCCCGCATTACGACATGTGTGGCGGTTGTAACATGCAGCACGTCTCTAGCGCCGATCAACAAGCGCATAAATCGCGCACCTTGGCGCAGTTGATGCGCAAATTCAGCGGACAGGATGCAGCGCTCTCAGCCCTGATTTCTGGCGATGAGCAAGGCTATCGCCGCCGCGCGCGCATCAGTATCAAGTGGGATAAAAAGCAGCGTCAGTTACAGTTCGGTTTTCGTAAAAAACAGAGCCAAGAGATCATCACACTGACCGATTGCCCAGTATTGGCGCCAGAGCTGAGCGCGTTAATGGCGCCGCTGTATGCCTTGTTGTCGGAGTTCAGTCAGCCAGAGCACCTTGGCCATGTAGAGTTGGTGAAGGGAGACAACGTCAATATTCTGGTTGTAAGACATCTCAAGCCGCTGGCCGAGAGTGAAGAGGCGGCGTTGATCGCCTTTGCGACCACTCACCACATCACGCTTTACCTGATGCCGGAAAGTCATCAGTTGAAGTTGGTGAAGGGCGAGGCTGGGGTCTACCAAGAAGCAGGCGTGACTATTGCGTTTGAACCAAATAACTTTATTCAGGTCAATCAGAAGGTCAACGCGCAAATGGTCCAACAGGCGATGGCGTGGCTAACGTTGTGCGACAGCGATCGTGTGTTGGATCTGTTTTGCGGTCTAGGCAACTTTAGCTTGCCAATCGCTAAGCATGTAGCGCATGTGGTTGGTGTTGAAGGTGTGGAGGCGATGGTTGAGAAAGCGGCGAACAATGCGGCGCTCAATCAACTCTCCAATGTCGAGTTTTTCCAAGCGAATTTGGAGCTACCCATCGCAAATAACGCCTGGGCGGGCGAAAAGTTCGATAAAGTGTTGCTCGACCCAGCACGAGCGGGCGCGAGCGGCATCGTAGAACAACTTTCTGCTTTGGGTGCGACTCGTGTCGTTTATGTTTCTTGCAATCCTGCTACCCTAGCAAGGGATTCGCAAAGCCTTCTCGAGCAGGGCTACCAATTAGAAAAACTCGCGATGTTGGATATGTTCCCCCATACCAGCCATTTAGAATCAATGGCGTTATTTGTTAAGGATTAGACCCGCCCGTTGGGCGAGGTTAAAAAAATAAAAAAACTAGGACGATAGAGATGGTTGCGGTAAGAAGCGCACACTTAAATCAAGACGAACAGTTTGAGCTAGAAAAATGGATTGCGAGCCTGAATCAGGACGCAAAAATTGCCCAGCGCTTAAAAGAAGTGTACCGCCAGTGTGAAAAGGTACTTGAGGGTAATGAACAAGGCCCACTGCTGTTATGGCGTGGCCGTGAAATGATCGAAATTTTAATCACGCTGTCGATGGACAAAGCCACCTTAGTGGCGGCGCTGCTGTTTCCGCTCGTCTCGGCTGGTGCCTACGCGCGTGATGCCTTTGAAGAAGACTTTGGCAAAGAAACCATCAAACTGATTGATGGCGTAGAAGAGATGGCGGCACTTGGCCAGCTCAACATCACCATGGAAGGCAGCGCTGCATCGGCGCAGGTGGACAATGTCCGCCGAATGCTACTGGCGATGGTTGATGACTTTCGCTGCGTAATCATTAAGTTAGCTGAGCGAATCTGCAACCTCATTGAAGTAAAGAAAGCGCCCGATGAAGTGCGCCGCGCTGCAGCGAAAGAGTGTGCGAATATCTACGCACCACTGGCCAACCGTTTGGGTATCGGTCAGTTGAAGTGGGAAATTGAAGACTACGCCTTTCGTTACCAGCAACCGGAAACCTACAAACAGATTGCTAAACAGCTCTCTGAGCGACGCATTGTCCGTGAGCAGTACATCAAAGATTTTGTCGATGATCTCTCCGATGAAATGAAAGAGGCGGGCATCAACGCGGAAGTGAGCGGGCGTCCCAAGCACATCTATAGCATCTGGCGCAAAATGCAGAAGAAAAATTTGGCGTTCGATGAGCTGTTTGACGTGCGCGCAGTGCGCATCATCGCCGATAAACTGCAAGACTGTTACGCCGCACTGGGGATGGTGCACACCAAATACAAACACCTGCCCAGTGAGTTTGATGACTATGTCGCAAACCCAAAACCGAATGGCTACCAATCCATTCACACCGTAATTCTCGGCCCAGAAGGCAAGACCATCGAGATTCAGATCCGCACCAAGCAGATGCACGAAGATTCTGAACTTGGCGTGGCCGCGCACTGGAAATACAAAGAGGGCGGCGCTGGTCGCAGTGGGTACGATGAGAAAATTACCTGGCTACGCAAACTGCTTGATTGGCAAGAGGAGATGTCCGACTCGGGTGAGATGTTGGATGAAGTGCGCAGCCAAGTGTTTGATGACCGCGTCTATGCCTTTACTCCGCGTGGCGATGTCGTCGACTTACCGATGGGCGCGACTCCGCTCGATTTTGCTTACCACATTCACTCAGAAGTGGGGCATCGCTGTATTGGTGCCAAAGTAGCGGGCCGTATCGTACCTTTTACCCATAAATTGTCGATGGGCGATCAAGTGGAGATCATTACCGCTAAAGAGCCCAACCCATCGCGCGACTGGTTAAACCCGTCGATGGGGTTTGTGACCTCAGGGCGAGCACGCGCGAAGATCAATGCTTGGTTCCGCAAGCAGTCTCGTGAGAAAAACCTCGAGGCGGGGCGCGAGATTCTCGAGGTGGAACTGGCGAAAATTGGTGCGACGTTAAAAGACGCCGAGCGTTACTCGCTGAAGCGCTTCAACGTTAACTCGACCGATGAACTGTTTGTTGGGGTGGGCAGTGGTGATTTGCGGATTAACCAGATCATTAATCATATCAATGCGTTGGTGAACAAGCCCACCGCTGAAGAAGAAGACAAGCAAGCACTAGAAAAGCTCCAAGAAGCAGAGCACAAAGCGCCGGCTCAGAGCCGCCCTAAGAAGGATGCGGTTGTGGTCGAAGGGGTCGACAACTTGATGACTCACCTCGCTCGATGCTGTCAGCCAATCCCGGGCGATGAAATCTGCGGTTATATAACCCAGGGCCGTGGCATTTCAGTACATCGCGCCGATTGTGAGCAGCTTGATGAGTTAAGGCACCATGCACCAGAACGTATTATTGATACCGTTTGGGGCAGCGGTTTTGTGGGCTCCTACATTCTCACCGTCCGTGTTGAGGCGATGGAGCGCGGTGGGCTGTTAAAAGACATCACTACGCTGTTTGCTAATGAGAAAATCAAAGTGACCAGCATGAAGAATCGCGTCGACTACCGTAAACAGTTATCGATCATGGATTTTGATCTTGAAGTGAACAACATCGAGGTGTTATCACGGGTGATCAAACGTGTGGAACAGATCCGAGACGTGATGAGCGTTAAACGTTTGGGCTAACCGGAATCCGTAGCAATTATTGACAATGCGCGTTAAGCGCGACCAACAGTTCGAAGGTGAGTGGTTATGCTGCTCACCTTTTCATTTTGTGAGGGAGAGGCATGAGTCATCCAATTGAACAATTAGAGCAAATCATGGCCAAGCTGCGTGATCCAGAACACGGCTGCCCATGGGATTTAAAGCAGTCTTTCGACACCATAGTGCCGCACACCATTGAAGAAACCTATGAAGTGGTGGATGCGATTCACAACCGCGATTGGACCAATCTAAAAGAAGAGCTTGGCGATCTGTTGTTCCAGGTGATTTTCTACAGTCAACTGGCTAAAGAGCAGCAATTGTTTGATTTTTCTGAGGTGGTCGACACAGTGAATGAAAAACTCACGCGCCGTCACCCGCATGTCTTTGGTCAAGCGGAGTTTGCCAGCGACGAGGAAATTAACGCCAATTGGGAGGCGGAAAAAGCCAAAGAGAAAGCGCAACTAGGCAAAAATGAACAAAGTATCCTAGACTCAATACCAGCTTCTCTACCGGCGCTTTCTCGTGCTACAAAAATTCAGAAAAAGTGCGCCAAAGTGGGTTTTGATTGGGACACTTTAGGACCAGTGGTGGATAAAGTACGCGAGGAGGTCGATGAAGTCGTCGCGGAAGCGGTCCAAGTCTCGGTGCAAGATGACAAGGTCGAGATGGAGCTCGGTGATTTGCTGTTTGCGGTGGTGAATCTTGCTCGTCACCTCGGTTATGACCCAGAATCGGCATTGAGTAAGGCGAATCTTAAGTTTGTGCGTCGCTTTAAAGGCGTAGAATCACGCGTTGCGGCGCAGAATAAGACGCTAGAACAGTTACCCTTAGAGGCGCTTGATGCTCTGTGGGATGAAGTAAAAGCGGCGGAAAAAAATACTCGCTCAGAGTAATCACGCGAATTCGTCTGAGTACAGTCAGCCGTCGTGTGAATTTGATTTGAAGCAAAAAAGAAAAAATCACAGTGTGATAGATTTCACGTTGTGGCGGTTAGGGTCTTCTGGTATATTTTCGTCCCGTCCAGAAGAATTCCATTTCCCTCATTCAACCAATTTCAGGTTAAACATGACGACAAATTACATTTTTGTTACTGGCGGGGTTGTATCCTCTCTAGGTAAAGGTATTGCAGCTGCATCTCTAGCCGCTATTCTAGAAGCTCGTGGTCTTAAAGTGACCATGATGAAGCTTGACCCTTACATCAACGTTGACCCGGGCACCATGAGCCCAACTCAGCACGGTGAAGTGTTCGTCACGGAAGATGGCGCAGAGACCGACCTAGACCTTGGTCACTATGAGCGTTTCATTCGCACCAAGATGACTAAGCGCAATAACTTTACTGCCGGTCGTGTTTACGCAGACGTGCTTCGCAAAGAGCGTCGTGGTGACTACCTAGGTGCCACCATTCAAGTTATCCCTCACATCACTAACGCCATCAAAGACCGTGTTATTGCCGGTTCTGAAGGGCACGATGTGGCTATCGTTGAAGTTGGTGGTACGGTCGGTGACATCGAGTCATTGCCGTTTATGGAAGCGATTCGTCAGCTTGCTGTTGAACTCGGCCGTGAACGTGCGATGTTCATGCACTTGACGCTAGTCCCTTACCTTGCTGCGGCGGGTGAAGTGAAAACCAAGCCGACTCAGCACTCAGTGAAAGAGCTGCTCTCTATCGGTATCCAACCTGATATTCTGGTTTGTCGTAGCGATCGCATGATCCCAGCGAACGAGCGTAAGAAAATTGCCCTTTTCTGTAACGTTCCTGAGAAAGCGGTGATTTCGATGAAGGATGTGGATTCGATCTACAAGATCCCTCAACTGATCAAATCGCAAGGTCTTGATGATCTTGTGTGTGCACGTTTTGGTATCGACGCTCCAGAAGCAGACCTGTCTGAATGGGAGCAGGTTATCTATGAAGAAGCGAACCCAACGGGCGAAGTGACCATCGGTATGATCGGTAAATACATCGAACTGCCGGACGCGTACAAATCAGTCAACGAAGCGCTTAAGCATGCTGGCTTGAAAAACCGCTTGAACGTCACCATTAAATACGTAGATTCACAAGATGTTGAGACTAAAGGCGTTGAAGTGCTTGCCGGTCTTGACGCTATTCTAGTACCGGGCGGTTTTGGTGACCGTGGTATCGAAGGTAAGATTCGCGCAGCGCAATACGCGCGTGAAAACAATGTCCCTTACCTTGGTATCTGTCTTGGTATGCAAGTCGCGCTGATTGAATACGCTCGTAACGTTGCGGGTATGGAAGGCGCGCATTCAACAGAATTTAATAAAGAGACGAAATACCCTGTGGTAGGCTTGATCACTGAGTGGGTCGACGGTGAAGGTAAAGTTGAAGAACGTACCGAAACGTCGGATCTTGGTGGTACTATGCGTCTTGGCTCTCAGCTATGTCACTTAGAGAAAGGAACTAAGGCTCGCGAGCTTTATGGTAGCGCGACGATTCATGAACGTCACCGTCACCGTTACGAAGTGAACAACGTCCTTCGACCACAAATTGAAAAAGCGGGCTTGAAGGTCTCTGGTCTTTCTGCAGACAAGAAGCTGGTGGAAATGATTGAAAACCCTGCGCACCCATGGTTCGTTGCGGCTCAGTTCCACCCAGAATTCACATCGACGCCTCGTGATGGTCACCCATTATTCGCAGGTTTCGTGAAAGCCGCTGGTCAGCACTCACGCGGCGAGTTTGAGAAGTAAGTAAAAAGGATACGGGCGGCGGCGAAGGTTGTGCTGCTGCCTTTTAAATTTGACATTTATATTTGAACGAGAGGAAACATTAATGTCTAAGATCGTTAAAGTTCTAGGTCGTGAAATCATCGACTCACGTGGTAACCCAACTGTAGAAGCTGAAGTACACCTAGAAGGCGGTTTCGTAGGTATGGCTGCTGCTCCATCTGGCGCATCTACTGGTTCTCGCGAAGCTCTTGAGCTACGTGACGGTGACAAAGCACGTTTCCTAGGTAAAGGTGTTCTCAAAGCTGTTGAAGCAGTAAACGGCGAAATCGCAACTGCTCTAACAGGTAAAGACGCGAAAGACCAAGCGGCTATCGACGCAATCATGATCGAGCTAGACGGCACTGAGAACAAATCTAAGTTCGGTGCAAACGCAATCCTAGCAGTTTCTCTAGCGAACGCTAAAGCTGCTGCAGCAGCGAAAGGCATGCCTCTATACGAGCACATCGCTGAGCTAAACGGTACGGCTGGTCAGTTCTCTATGCCTCTACCAATGATGAACATCATCAACGGTGGTGAGCACGCAGACAACAACGTTGACATTCAAGAGTTCATGATCCAACCAGTTGGCGCTAAGACTCTTAAAGAAGGTCTACGTATCGGTGCTGAAGTATTCCACAACCTAGCTAAAGTTCTTAAGTCTAAAGGCTACAGCACTGCAGTGGGTGACGAAGGTGGTTTCGCTCCAAACCTTAAGTCTAACGCTGAAGCTCTAGAAGTTATCGCAGAAGCGGTTGCAGCGGCAGGTTACGAACTAGGTAAAGACGTGACTCTAGCTATGGACTGTGCTGCATCTGAGTTCTTCGACAAAGAAGCTGGCATCTACAACATGAAAGGCGAAGGTAAGACTTTCTCTTCTGAAGAGTTCAACCACTACCTAGCTGAGCTAGCAAGCAAGTTCCCAATCGTTTCTATCGAAGATGGTCTAGACGAGTCTGACTGGACTGGCTTCAAGCACCAAACTGAACTACTAGGTGACAAGCTTCAACTAGTAGGTGACGATCTATTCGTTACTAACACTAAGATCCTTGCTGAAGGTATCGAGAAAGGCGTAGCTAACTCTATCCTTATCAAGTTCAACCAAATCGGTTCTCTAACTGAGACTCTAGCTGCAATCAAGATGGCTAAAGACGCAGGTTACACAGCTGTAATTTCTCACCGCAGCGGCGAAACTGAAGATGCAACTATCGCTGACCTAGCGGTAGGTACTGCTGCAGGCCAAATCAAGACAGGTTCTATGAGCCGTTCTGACCGTGTTGCTAAGTACAACCAGCTAATCCGTATCGAGGAAGCGCTAGGTGAGCGTGCACCTTTCAACGGTCTTAAAGAAGTAAAAGGCCAAGCTTAATTCTTTATTGAATAAGGTGTAGCTTTAACGCTTTTTAGAAACGCTCCACTTCGGTGGAGCGTTTTTTTTTGGAAACGCTCGGTGAGCGTGCACCTCCATATTTCAAGGAAGCGGTCTTAAAGAAGTAAAAGGTCAAGCTTAATTCTTTATTGAATAAGGCTTAGCTTTAACGCTTTTTGGAAACGCTCCACTTCGGTGGGGCGTTTTTGTTTTTCTATCCACATTATCAATGATGTTTACGACTTATTTACATTGCTGTTCATTATGCACTCAGTTCTATAACTAAAGTGTCTAGATAATGGAAATTGAGTATTTTCTATTTTGCCAACAAACCGTTACCGTATTTGTCTTACATTATTCAAATAACAACGTTGGTTAAAAGGAAACATCATGAGTGTCGCAGTGATTGCAAATTTAGTGGTATTTGCAGCGCTTCTTTTCTTCTTGAATCTTCAGCAAAGAAAAGGCGCAACACTATCAAGACAAGTGCTGATTGGATTGGTGCTAGGTAGTGGATTTGGTTTAGCGTTACAGCTGATTTACGGTGAAGGTAGCCTAGCGATTGGTGCGAGCCTAGACTGGATCAATGTGGTTGGCCGCGGTTATGTTGGTTTGCTGCAAATGGTCATCATGCCTTTGGTACTGGTCTCAATGTTTGCGGCGGTAGTGAAGCTTGAGAACTCGGCCTCCCTTGGCAAAATTAGTGGCTTAACCATTGGCGTGCTGCTGTTTACCACCGCGATTTCTGCTTTGATTGGTATTGCAGTGACGCAAGGCTTTGGTCTTTCTGCGGAAGGCTTAACAGAAGGTTCGCGTGAAGCGGCGCGTCTGTCTGCCTTAGAAGGTCGAATGGATCGTGTCAGTGACCTGACGATTCCCCAGATGCTAGTCAGCTTTATTCCAACCAACCCCTTTGCTGATCTGACGGGTGCGCGTTCGACCTCGATTATCGCCGTGGTGATCTTCGGTATCCTTTCTGGCGTTGCCGCGCGTAAGGTGATGTTGGAAAAAACCGAACTGGCGGCGCCGATTCGTACCTTTGTTGAAGCTGTGCAATCCATTGTCATGCGCCTAGTGAAAATGATCATGGCTCTGACGCCTTACGGTATTGCCGCTTTGATGGCCAAAGTGGTCGCGACCTCAAGTGCGAGTGATATTCTTAATCTGCTGGGCTTTATCATCGCCTCTTACTTTGCGATTGCGTTGATGTTCCTTGTGCATGGTGTGTTGGTCTCTTTTGTTGGCGTGAGCCCGAAAGAGTACTTCACTAAGATCTGGCCAGTATTGACCTTTGCTTTCACGTCACGCAGCTCGGCAGCGACCATTCCATTGAACGTTGAAGCGCAAATCAGCAAATTAAAAGTGCCGCCTGCGATTGCCAACTTATCCGCCTCATTTGGTGCCACTATTGGTCAAAATGGTTGTGCGGGTATCTATCCGGCGATGTTGGCTGTGATGGTCGCGCCGACGGTTGGTATCAACCCAATGGACATCAACTTTATCCTGTCGTTGGTGGCGATCATTACTATTAGCTCATTCGGTATTGCTGGTGTAGGTGGCGGCGCGACCTTTGCTGCACTGATTGTGTTGCCTGCGATGGGGCTGCCGGTAACAATTGCTGCACTATTGATCTCGATTGAGCCGTTGATTGATATGGCACGTACAGCGCTCAATGTCTCAGGCGCGATGACAGCCGGTACGATTACCAGTCGCTTGTTAAAACAGAAAGCGGATGAGCGGGAACTCAATGAGCAAAGCGCATAACCGTTACTCTGTGTAGAGTGGAAAGCCTAAGCCTTGTTGCTTAGGCTTTTTTCGTTTCGGTGACGATTTTTCTTTTAAGCATCTACTCTTCGTTTTGGTCACTAGAGAGACGCTTCGCTTTGCTTTGGGCAATCGCTTCGACGCGGCGTTGATTGAGCGCTTGGCGAATCTCTGCACCTTGATAACCAGCGGCAATGATGTCTTTGACTTCAACGCTCAGCGCCGCTTGGTAGGCTTGTTCGAACCATAGTTTTTGTGGATAGGGTGCGGTCTCAAAGCCTTTTCTTCCCTGGCTATCTGCCATGCAGCAGAGCAGGATATCGTCTAATCGTTCAGGCTTTCGCCAGACGTCAAAGGTATCGAGCACTTTGAGTAGCGTTGCCGGCTTGAGCTCAGCGGCGCGATGAATATTGGAGTGGTATTGGCAGACGAGCAACGCCAAATCGCGGTATTCATTAGGGATCTTAACTCGTTCACATAGGCCTCTAATCAATTTGAGCCCGGTATGACAGTGCAGTTTGTGACTTGGCCACTCGTTTTTCGGCGTGACACCTTTGCCGAGATCGTGTACTTGAGCGGCAAAACGCACGCTTGCAGAAGGCGACAAGCGCGCCGCACGTTCAGCGACCATTAGCGTGTGGATACCAGTATCGATTTCTGGGTGCCATTGCTCTGGTTGCGGTACGCCAAATAGGGCGTCAAGTTCGGGCAGAACGACTGCGAGCGCGCCGCATTCGCGCAGTACGGAAAGAAAAATGTGCGGGTTCTCTGTGGTGAGCGACTTTTGCCACTCCAGCCAGATTCGCTCAGGGGTAAGTTGAGACAGTTCTCCCGACTCGGCAATGGAGCGCATCAAGCCCAGCGTTTCTTGAGCGACCTCAAAGCCTAAATGATGGAGTTTTGCTGCGAATCGAGCGACTCTTAACACGCGCAGCGGGTCTTCCACAAACGCCTCTGAGACATGACGAAGTTGGCGCAGCTCGATGTCGTTTAGGCCACCGTAGGGATCAATCAGCTGTCCCTCACTGTCTTGCGCGATGGCGTTAATGGTCAAATCGCGGCGGCGTAAATCCTCTTCGAGCGTCACATCCGGTGCGAAGTAGCAATCAAAGCCAGTGTAGCCCGCACCGGTTTTCCGCTCTGTGCGTGCAAGCGCGTACTCTTGCTTCGTCTTAGGGTGAAGAAAGACAGGGAACTCTTTACCTACGGGGGTGTAGCCTTGCGCGATAAGATCATCGGGTGTGGCCCCAACGATCACCCAATCCTGATCGTAAACGTCAATATTGAGCAGGTGATCGCGTACCGCGCCACCGACAAGGTATCGTTTCATGGCCACTCCTTCTCATTTTAAAACATAGCCGTTGGCTAATTGGGTGTGCAATGGTACTTTTCTTATCAACAAATGCCCAGCAACAAATAGTCGCCACCCACTCAGAGACGAGATGCATGTACAAACACCACTTTGCTTTTCATGAGTTCCCTTTCTCGATTGTGCCTAGCTCTCGTTTTCTCTATCTCAGCCAGCGTCACAAAGAAGCGATCTTTCGCCTCACCTCTGGTTTAGGGGAAGGGGGCGGTTTTGCCATGTTAACCGGAGAAGTGGGGACGGGCAAAACCACAGTGGCCAAGGCGATGTTGAATGACTTGGATGTGATCGTCGATCAAGGACGCCTGCAAGCTGGTTTTATACTCAACCCAACCTTTTCCGAATCAGAGTTGCTAGAAGCCATCTGTGATGAGTTCTCCATTGCCTATTCTCATGACGCCTCACTGAAGCAATTGAGTCAGGCCATCCACCAGTTTTTAATTGAGAGTTACGCGCAAGGTCGACAAACCTTGTTGGTGATTGATGAAGCTCAGCACCTCAGTTCGCAAGTGCTTGAGCAGCTGCGCCTATTGACCAACCTTGAAACCGAGCAGCACAAGCTATTGAAAGTGTTATTAATTGGTCAGCCTGAGTTACAGCAAAAATTGCAAATGCCGATCTTGCGTCAGTTGGCGCAAAGGATCACGGGCCGCTACCATTTGCTCCCTCTAGACGGTGCCGAAACCGCGAACTATGTTCGTCATCGGCTGACACTCGCCGGCGGCGATCCTGATCTTTTCTCTTCGCGCTCGCTCAAGTGGATCGCCACCCAAACGCAAGGGATCCCAAGGTTGATCAACTTGGTGTGTGACGCGGCGCTGCGTCATGCCTACTCGAGCGGTGAGCTAAAGCCTAGCCATGACAGTGTGCAGCGTGCCTGTGATGAGGTGATGAGCTTCCAGCCTTCGTTTCAAGTCACTCGCCCTCGCCATTCGGTAAGAGCCTCAGGTGCACCCTATTGGTTTGCGGCTGCAATAGGTATCGCGTTAAGTGTTGTGGGTTATCAAAGTGCGCCGCTTTGGGCTGATGATCTGATTACGCAGCAAGTCGCCCGCAGTCACCCTATCCAGCACCGTGAACCGATGATCAACCATGTGCTGCCAGATACGCTGAAAACGGCACTCGACTCCGCTATCAATCTTGAGCAAGGTTTAGCGAACTTGTATCGCGTCTGGGGCTATCAGGCATCCGTGTTGGATAAGCTCTGTTTGGAGAATGAGCAAAGCGTGTTTCAATGCCAACTGACTCAAGGGGATTTAGCCACTTTGGTGCAAGCCAATCGCCCAGTGCTGCTCACGTTGGGGGAGGCAGACTCCCCACGTTATGTGGTGTTGTATCAACTCGATTCAGATCACGCAACGCTGTTGCTTGACGGGCAGTTGTACACCTTGCCCAGCGCCGAACTTGAGAGGCGTTGGAATGGCGAGTATCGACATATTTGGCGGCGCTATTGGGGAGGCACGCTCAAGCCTGGCATGGAAGGGAAGGCCATTGCCGCGCTCGACGCTCATCTCTCCTCAATCCTTGCTCAGCCTTCAACACAAAGTGCACGCTTTGATGAGGCGCTAGAGCAAAAAGTGAGATTGTTCCAACGTTGGCAGGGGCTCACGGTTGATGGGATTGCTGGCTCGAAAACGCTGCGTAAAATTGAGCAGATGAGTCTACATGAGGCTCCGCGGTTGGATACCCGGATGGTCATGGCTAATCACAGCGTGGATGCGCAGGAGAACCGCTGATGTCACAAATGATGAAAGCTTTGAAGGCGTCCCAGCATCGCTATCAAGCGGCATCTGCACCTGGCGATGTCAACAACTCGCCGATAGACAGCGTTGCAACGCGCCCAAGTATGATGGTCATGAGCTTGCTGATATTGCTGCCTGCCTCGCTAGGAGTAGGGTTGGGTGTTGAGCGTCACTACCGTCAAGTGGAAGCCGACTGGCTCCTCAAGCAAACGGCGTCGCCTAGTGTCATTGAGCGCCCTGTCGAGTTCAGTGTTACCCCTTGGCAAGACGAGCAGGCGTTGGCCATGACGTACGAACTCACCCTTTATGATGTACAAGCAGTGCCGAGCTACTCTCGTAGCCATGAGGCCGAGGGTCGTCAACCAATGGATACACAGCTGGTATATCGCCAATCTAAAGTACAGGCTTCGCCTCAACCTTTCATTGATGACTTAGATCTCTCTCAGCTATCGCCCGAGTTAGCCCTTCGCGTGCAAAGTGCCCTCAAACCGTCGTCAACACCCACTCCGACGTCGAATGTCAGTCAACTCGCGCAGCAAGGTCTCAAGTGGACGGGGCAGTTACCCGCGCTCAATTTCCAAACTCATGTCTATTCAAGCAAGCAAGATAAACGCTGGGTTAAGGTCAATGGTATCGAGTATCAAGAGGGAGACTGGATCGCAACCGGGGTTCAACTGGTGTCAATTGAACCGCAGCACTGTATGGTGAGTTTCTCGGGTGAGAGGATTGAAATCCCAGCCTTGTATGATTGGCAAGGGTAGCCCTAGGGCTAGTGTAAAAAACAGAGGGAAAAGAAAAGGTCGCATTGGCGACCTTTTCGTTATCTTGGTTAGGGGGGTAGGGGATTACGCCCAGCCCGATGGTGAACGCTTTCTGCGCGGGATAATGTGCGGCAGAATCAAACCCAACAGCAAGCCAATGCCAGCCACGCCACCGCCGTACATAAAGTACTTGAGCAGCAAGTCGTCTTTTTGGGTGTCAAGCTGTGCTCTTAGCTTGCGTACCTCTTCTTGAGAAGCCGTCAGTTGCTGACTCATCTCACTGTATCCGCTTTCTAGGTCGGCGATTTGGCGGTTGCGTGTTTCAAGAGAATCGACCAAGCCCGCTTTTTCTTGATCAGAGTTTGCGCGCGCGTTGGCAAGCTTCTCTTTCACTTCTGCCAGCTCTTTTTCTACGCGAGGTAAGCGCAGTGTCACGCTCTCTTGTGAGGTCACGAAACGGCTTTCGACCCATCCTCGGCGTCCTTTCGAGTCTTGGATGTGACTGTAACCGGAATCTTTATTGGACTCGATAAAGGTCACTTTTTCGCCCGCATCGACACTGCCAATAATACGAAATTGATTACTTGGTCCTGAGTGCATGTAAGTAAACAATTGATCAGAGATGTAGCGGTCTTGAGCAAACGCGGCAGGGGCCGCCACAATCGATGCCAAAAGCAGGTAAACCCATTTTTTCACGGTAAATCCTTTAACAGTTTTTTGTGTCTAATTTTTACTAGGGCAAATAGTAAGAATTTTCTAGGGGCTTCGCAACAAAGAAGGGAGGCTGAGCCTCCCTTTCTGCGGTATTGAGTCAATAATGACAGTGTATTAACAGAAGTAAGAATCCACTAACACAGTACTGACAGATGACTTAGCTGACAGATGACTTAGACAAACATTGCTTGAATCGCGTAGTAGAACACCACGGCCAGTAGTGCACCGGCTGGGAGTGTCACAATCCAAGACGCAACGATGTTACGTACCACGCCTAGGTTCAATGCTGCGATGCCGCGAGCAAAGCCGACACCCAGTACCGCGCCGACCAGTGTTTGAGTGGTCGAGATAGGCAGACCAGTACCCGATGCCAATACCACAGTACATGCCGTAGCGAGCTGCGCAGCGAAGCCGCGGCTTGGCGTCAGTTCGGTAATGCCGGTACCGACCGTTGCCATCACTTTGTGACCCAATGTCGCAAGACCAACCACAATACCAAAGCCACCTAGCGGAAGAATCCACCAAGCAATGGTGCTCTTGCCAGTGATTTCACCCATGTGCTCGACCGTAGAGACGACCGCAGACAGTGGACCAATCGCGTTGGCGACGTCGTTCGAACCGTGTGCAAACGCCATCGCACACGCAGTAATGACCATCAGGACACTGAAGATGCCTTCAACGCCGGCAAATCCGTGGTCATCTTCGCGGCTCGCAAATTTCTTCTGGATATAGAGGTAACCACCAATCATGACCAGCCCTGAGAAGCCAGCTGACCACATCCACGCTTCGCTGTTCGATAGGTGAAGACCGACGTGCTTTAGGCCTTTCTTAATGGTCACAAGCGCAATCACCATGGTGGTGATGAACATGTAGACAGGCACAAAACGTTTGGCGTTGATCAGCGGTTTTTCAGTATCGAAAATCAGGCGCTGAGCACTGACGAAAATAACGTAAGCAAAGAAACCAGAGATGACAGGGGTAACGATCCAACTGCCGACAATGCCTTTCACACTGCCCCAGTCCACTGCTTCTGTGCCAACAGAGACACAAGCAAAACCGATGATGGCGCCGATAATAGAGTGAGTTGTCGATACTGGCCAACCCATATAAGAGGCGAGCAGCAACCATGTACCCGCTGCTAATAACGCAGACATCATGCCGTAGACAAGAACGTCAGGTTGATTGGCAAACAGAGAAGTTTCGATTACGCCTTTGCGGATCGTATCTGTCACTTCACCGCCGGCTAAATAGGCACCGGCAAATTCAAAGATCATCGCGATAATGATCGCTTGTTTTACGGTGAGTGCTTTTGAACCTACCGAGGTACCCATGGCGTTCGCGACGTCATTCGCGCCGATACCAATCGCCATTAAAAAGCCGAAGGCTGCTGCAATAATAATCAGGACAGTGCCGTAATTCGCAAGGATATCCATCGTAATACCTAGTTGTTGATAACAAGCGGAGCAAATTGGACACGACAAAACCCCACAGCGAATTCAGTGTAGCTCGCTTACTGGGGTGTGCTTATAAAATGCTCTTCGTTATTTGGTTAACTTATGTTTATGAGCGAGACAGCATGAGTTCAAGACGCGCACCAACACGCTGAGCTTGATCTGCAATACCACCGACCCATTCAAGAATCTTGTAAAGGAACATCACATCAATCGGATTCAAATCGCTTTCGATCGCCATCAGTTGTTGGCGAAGTTGGATTTGCATCGCGTCTGTGTCGTCCTCAATCACATCCAGTTGATGGATCATTTCAGCCACGAGAGTCACTTCGCGACCTTTAAATCCAGTTTCCAATAACTCATCGAGCTCATTGATGACTTCTTGCGCTTGGTTTGCGGCGTCGAGACAACGCTTCACGTAAGCAATGAAGTTTTCTTGAAGAGGCTCAGGAATAGTCAGTTGTCGGCCGTAGACACGACCAGCAATATCTTTGGCTAGGTTGGCCAGTTTGTCTTGTTGAGTCAGCAGCTCTAGCATGTCGCTGCGGTCGACTGGCAAAAACAAACCACGAGGAAGTTTGAGACGGATCTCGCGCTTTAGTACGTCGGCTTCTTTCTCTAGGTGAGAAATTTGTGCACGGATTTCTGCGGCTTTCTCCCAGTCACCCTTTGAACTGACTTCAAAGAAGTTCACTAGGTGCGAGCAACATTCGTTCACACACACAACGTGGCGCTGCAAAGGTTTGATAGGGGACTTTGCAAATAACCCCATAATTGTATTTACTGGCATGGTCATTCAACCCAATTAATATAACCTAGAAAAAACAGACACCAATAAGAATGGTGAAATGTTGAGCGATGGCTATAAAGGCGCGCATGTTAACCCATTAAAGTGTGCATTTAAACTGTTTTAGATCATCAATGGGGCGATATTTCTCTCTTGCCGAGTAAGAAAATAGGCAATATCCTTTGGCTATCTGCGTTAAAAGGTAACACTATGGAAACCGAGATAGAACTGAAGTTTTTTGTTTCACCTGAATTTTCAGAGACGTTAAGAGAAAAAATAGCGTTAACAAAAGTACTTCAGCACAGTTGTCGTGAGTTAGGGAATACTTACTTTGACACCCCGGACAACTGGCTACGTCAACATGATATTGGATTAAGAATTCGTCGTTATGATGATGTGTTCGTGCAAACGGTCAAAACCGCAGGACGTGTGGTCGCCGGGCTTCATCAAAGACCGGAATACAATGCAGAACATAATAGCAACGATCCCGTCCTTACCTTACATCCGCAAGACATCTGGCCCGATGGCCGCGCGATTGAGGAACTGCAATCTCAAATCGCTCCTCTCTTCTCGACCAACTTTACCCGTGAGCAATGGCTGGTTGGCATGCCAGATGGCAGCCAAATTGAAGTGGCGTTTGATCTAGGGTGTGTCGAATCAGGGGATTTAACCGCGCCGATTTGCGAAGTGGAACTGGAGCTGAAATCAGGCCAGACCGATGCCCTCTTTACCTTAGCGCGCAGCTTGTCAGAGCAAGGAGGGATGCGCTTAGGCAACTTAAGCAAAGCGGCCAAAGGTTATCGCTTAGCATCTGGCTACCAAGGTGACGAAGTGAAACCGCTAAGTTTGGTTGAGACACAGCAAAAAGACAGCGTAGAGACCTGTTTTGTCCAGTCGCTTGAGCATGCGTTGTCGCACTGGCACTACCATGAGCAGATTTACTCTGAGCGCGAGTCGATTGATGCGCTGCATGAAATCAAAAACGCCATCAGTTTTATTCGCCAAGTATTGACCGTCTATCGCGATGTGGTGCCACGTCGTGCCAGCGCCCTGGTTCGACAAGAGCTCAAATGGCTTGAACAAAGCTTAGAGTGGCTTAAGCAGTACGATTACCTTGAAGAGCTGCTGGAAGATAAAGGGCACGCGTTACGTAAACTAGAGGCACGTAAGTTCCTTGTCGCAGAGCTGAAAGAGATTCAGCAGCAGTTGCCTGACAGAGAAGAGATGTTGGCTCTGATTCATTCCGCCCGCTACGCCGGTTTGCTGCTGGATTTAAGCCGTTGGATTTTGACTCGCGGCTGGCAGCCGTTTTTAGATGAGAAAGCCCGTGAAGAGATGGCTGAGGGTGTAGAGCGCTTTGCTGTCGCCCAGCTCGATAAAACCTGGTCACAGTTGCTTGAGGTGTTCTCGCCTGAGCAAGATCTCAACGCGCCGGCGTATGTGGAGCAGCAGTACCATCTGATGCGCAATCTATACACAGGGGTGAGTTTTGCTAGCTTGTTCAATGTCGATGAGCGCAACAGCTTCCGCTTGCCTTGGAGTGACTTGCTGCATGGCATCGATGATTTGCTGACCCTTGAAACGCTGGATCAACTTAGCAACAAATTAGAGGGTGAGCAGCGCGAGCAACTGTTGCGTTGGCTAACTCGCCAAGAAAACTCCATTTTGCATGCGATGGAGCAGACGCGAATCATCTGCTTAGAGGCCCAGCCTTATTGGCGCCACTAGTCTCGCATCATCACCATCACAGGGGAGCTTAAGGCTCCCTTTTTGTTGTCTGGGGAGTAGCTTTTTGCGTTTTATTCTCCAATGTATCGAGCCGTTTAATGATGGCTCGTTGATTGGCGAGAATCTCTTTGAGTAGTTGTTCTTTGTGCTCAGATCGTTTGGCTTGCAACTTGGACGGCGAGGTGATCAACGAAGTGATAAGCCCTGAGATCATACCGAACAAGCCTACTCCACAGATGATCAGGGCCGACGCTAAGATCTTACCGCCATGGGTGACGGGAAAGTGATCGCCATAGCCAACGGTAGAGATGGTGACCAATGCCCACCACAGGGCATCCCCACCGGATTGAATATTGGCGTGATCTGATCCCCCTTCAATCAACAGCATCATACTTGAACCAACCGTAAGTAAAACGATCAACAGCAATAAGATCGACGCTAAGGTCATTTCATGACGATTACTTAAGATCTGACGCAAGATGTGCTTACTGGCGCGGATCACCAAGATCACGCGCATGATGTGAAACAGACGTGCGTAGCGCAGGGGTTCAATCATCGGGATGCTGGCGACAAAATCGATCCAATGGCGTTTCATGTATTTCACGCGATCTGTTGCACGGATCAAATCTATGCTCAACTGCAGGATAAATATGCTACAGATTGCGAAGTCCAAGCCGATAAGGACTTGTCGAGTTTCTTGACTGACTGGAAAGAACAATAAGCCTGAAATCACAAATAGTGCGACGAAAGACAAAATTAGTGACAGTAAGCTCATTGGTTTCGTATCGTCTTTGGTATCATCTCTTTTCATACGAGGCTCGAAATAAATAATATGAGTGCGACCGTTCCCTCGCGGTAGGCAGCGATAAGCATTAAGTGTCTGATAAGTACTCAATCACACCGTATCATAGTTGACTTAGCGGAGAACGAACAATGACCAAAATGGCATTTAAGCCATGGGAGCGAGCGATAACGAACGTCCGTTTGATCCCCAAAATGGTGCTACTGATGGTATTCAGTACCGTCCTTATCGTGGCTAAACAGTTGTGGGATGCCAGTACTTTCCACGACTCCTTGCTCGCCGCCACTCAAAATGCCCAAGTGGCGCAAGCGCATTATCAAGCCTACTTAGTACAAGTGGCTTGGCAAACTGTAATTTTGATTGGCGTCTTTGTCGTTATTTTGCTCTTTGCTGCTCGTATTATGCTGCGCCAAACTCAGTATTTGAATGATTCAATCAAACAAATGGCGAATCGCGATCTCTCCAATCCGATTGAAATGGACTGCAAAGATGAATATGGCGATGTGGCGCGTGAGCTAGAAAAAACACGCCGTCAGTTGCAAGAGGTGATCAAACTGCAAGTAGAGGCCTCGCAAGAGCTCTCAACGATGACTGAAGTGATGACTCTTAGCATGTCTGAGACGAAAGAGTCGGCGCAAGAAGAGTTTAATGAAATTGACCAATTAGCCACGGCGATGAGTGAAATGACCTCAACGGTGCAAACCGTAGCTGATCATGCACAGAATGCTTCTGCACTGACGGAAAGTGCGACAGGGCAAGCGCAAAGCGGTCAACACTTTGTGAAAGGTACGGTCGATAAAATCAGTGCGTTGTCGAAAGACATCGCTGCCTCAGCGCAGGCCGTTAACGAGGTCGAAGAGAGCGTTGAAGCCATCGGCAGTGTTGTCGGCACCATTCAAGGAATTTCAGAGCAAACCAACCTTTTGGCATTGAACGCGGCGATTGAAGCGGCGCGTGCCGGCGAAGCCGGGCGCGGTTTTGCTGTGGTTGCGGATGAAGTCCGTAATCTGGCGCAGCGCACACAGCAAGCGACGGTCGAGATCCAAGATATGATTTCTCAGTTGCAAAGCAGCGCATCCTCGGCGGTTGAGTTGATGGAAAAGAGTGTTGTTGAAGCGGCAGAAGGGGTGGAATTGGTCACCAATGCTGGCGGTGAGCTGGATGGTATCGTATCGCAAGTTAACCAAATCAATGATATGAACTTCCAAATTGCGACGGCAGCGGGCCAACAAAGCAGCGTGGCGGAAGAGATGAACCAGAACCTGACCAATGTTCGTGAGCTGGTGGAAGCCTCTGTGGTGGTGGTAACGGAACTGCTTGAGACGTCAGAAATGATGCAGCGCAACGCTGAAGAGTTGGATGAAAAAATTACCTCTTTCCGTGTCTGACGAATAAATCGCGCAACGACCAATAAAATTGATTGAACCAACGCCCATCGCCTACGCATGGGCGTTTTTTATTGACGCAAGTCTGGTATAACTAACGTCTTCGGTTTTTTATGCATTCGATTGTAAGGACTCCTCATGCATTTGCCTTCCTCGTTGTCTCCTCTTAGTGATAAAGCGTTCGCGGCGCTGCCCAGTGAGGCATTGGCGCAATGGCCAGCCGCGTTGCTCGAGTCGCTCAAGTACGTCCTAGGGTTAAGTCAGTTCGTCGCAGACAATCTGACCAAAGATGAGTCACTGCTGCGTCAGCTGCCAGAGATGCTTGCCGAGCAGGATCGCAAGCAGCACTATCGCACAGATCTTTGCGCGCAACTTGAAACCTGTTCCGATGAGATGCAAGGACAGCGAGTCTTAAGACAGTTTCGTCGTCGTGAAATGACCTACATCGCTTGGCGAGACTTTTGTCAGAGTTGGACACTGCAAGAGAGCCTGAGTCATCTTTCGGAACTGGCTGAGGCGATGATTGTTGAAACCTATCAATGGCAATACAAAGCGTGCTGCGAATTGTGGGGGACGCCTTGTGATGAGACGGGGAAGCCACAGCCGATGTTGATCATTGGTATGGGTAAGCTTGGCGGTGGTGAGCTCAACTTCTCATCCGATATCGATCTGATTTTTACCTATCCAGAAAACGGGGAAACCCAAGGCGCCCGTCGTTCGATTGCTAACGCTCAGTTTTTTACCCGTTTGGGCCAGCGAATTATCAAAGCGCTCGATCAACACACCTTTGACGGTTTTTGTTACCGCGTTGACATGCGCTTGCGCCCTTTCGGCGAAAGTGGTCCTTTGGTGATGAGCTTTGCCGCGTTGGAAGATTACTACCAAGAGCAGGGGCGTGATTGGGAGCGCTACGCGATGATCAAAGCGCGAGTGATGGGGCGGGAGATGTATCCCGAATATCAAGCGCTGCGAGAGATGTTGCGACCCTTTGTTTTCCGTCGTTATATCGATTTTAGTGCCATTCAATCGCTGCGCCGAATGAAATCCATGATCAGCAGTGAAGTACGCCGCCGTGGGCTGAGTAACAATATCAAGCTAGGGGCTGGTGGTATCCGCGAAATCGAATTTATCGCCCAAGTGTTCCAGTTGATCCGTGGGGGCCGAGAGCCGAGCTTAAGGCAGCGTGGATTGTTAGTCACCTTAGAGGGGATTGAAGCACTGGCGTTGCTCTCAAGGGATGAAGTGACTCATCTCACTCAGGCGTATCATTTTCTGCGTCGTTTGGAGAACCTGCTCCAAGCGATGGCCGACAAACAGACGCAAACCTTGCCAGAGTCTGACCTTGAGCAGTGTCAGTTAGCAACGGCGATGGGCTTTGCTGACTGGCCTGCACTAACGCGCGAGGTAGAAGCGCACATGCAGCGGGTTCACCATGTGTTTCAGGCATTAATTGGTGACGATGAAGAAGAGCATGAGCAGAGCGATGTCGCCAAGCATTTTCATGAGCTGTGGGATATGGCAGAAAAACCGGATGTGATGGAGCATATTTTATCTCATGACATCGGGCGAGAAGAAGCCAGTGCGATGGCGATGACCATCATTCAATTTAAGCATGATTTGGCGAAAAAAACCTTGGGCCCACGTGGGCGTGAGGTACTCAACCGTTTGATGCCCAAGATCTTTGCTGCGATCTATTCACATCAGGATGCAGAGTTCGGTTTACCTAGAGTGCTGCATCTATTGCATAAAATTGTCACACGCACCACCTATCTTGAGCTGTTGGATGAACATCCTGCCGCGTTGACGCAACTGGTGCGTTTGTGTACCGCCAGTCCCATGATATCGGAGCAGTTGGGTCGCTATCCGATCTTGCTTGACGAACTGATTGACCCTCAGCAGCTGTATAACCCCGTCCCACTTGATAGTTATCGCACCGAATTGCGCGACTTTCTTGCCCGTATTCCAGAGGATGATATGGAGCAGCAGATGGAGGCGCTGCGTCAATTTAAACAGATTTGCATCTTGCGTATTGCCGCCGCCGATATTGCCGGTGTCTTGCCTGTCATGAAAGTGAGTGACCACTTAACCTACCTAGCCGAAGCTATTGTTGAGTCGGTCGTCCATCAAGCTTGGCTACAAATGGCTGAGAAGTACGGTGAGCCGACGCATCTCAAAGAGAGAGAGGGCAAAGGCTTTGCGGTCATTGGCTATGGCAAAGTGGGAGGCTGGGAGCTGGGCTACAACTCGGATCTGGATATCGTGTTCATGCACGATTGCCCAGTGAACGTCTACACCGATGGCGCAAAAGAGATTGATGGGCGCCAGTTTTATCTGCGCCTTGCCCAGCGCATTATCCATATTTTCTCAACCCGCACAGCCTCGGGGATTTTGTATGAAGTGGATACCCGCTTAAGGCCATCCGGCATCTCTGGTTTACTGGTTAGCCCTGCCGACGCCTTTGATGAATATCAGCATCAAGAGGCGTGGACATGGGAGCATCAAGCTCTAGTGCGCGCCCGCATGATTTACGGTGATGAGCCGCTACAGGCTGCATTTGCTAAAACGCGCCATGAGGTCTTGGCGACGCCGCGCGATGAAGCCAGTTTGCGCAAAGACGTCGCCGAGATGCGAGAAAAAATGCGCGATCATCTGGGTGGGAAAAAGCCTGGCCGCTTTATGCTCAAACAAGACCCAGGCGGTATCACGGATGTGGAGTTTTTGGCGCAATATTTGGTGCTTCGCTATAGCCATGAGAAGCCAAAACTCACGCGTTGGAGTGATAACGTCCGTATTTTCGAATCCATGATGGCGCAAGGTGTGCTTGAGGATTCGGCGGCGCAGGCGCTGACTCACGCCTACACCACCATGCGCGACCAAATTCATCACCGCAATCTGCTCAACCTTGACGCCGATGTCACGCAAGATAAATTTACCGATGAGCGTGCGCTGGTGCAGAGAATATGGGCGCAGTGGTTAAGTTTGGAGTCGGCCTCCTAAGGTTTACTAAAGTGACAAAGCCGATACGCGGTGGCTGGCAGAAAAATCGCCTAATTCCGACAATTTGGCATTAAGGCAAGGGTTTAGGGTGGTATAACGCTGTGCTAAACTCTCGCGAGAATTTAATTTTGGAGATCGTTGATGAAACCTATCCTGCCGAACTACAAGGATTCTGGTGTCTTAATCATTGGTGATGTGATGCTGGATCGCTACTGGTACGGACCGACTGGCCGTATTTCACCAGAAGCACCGGTGCCTGTGGTTAAAGTAGAAAATAACGAAGAGCGTCCAGGTGGGGCCGCCAACGTCGCTATGAACATTGCGTCACTCGGCGGACATGCGCACATCGTCGGTCTAACGGGTATTGATGAGCCAGCTCAGGTGTTGAGTGAGACGCTGACGGCGCTGAACGTGACCTGCGATTTTGTTGGTTTGGCCGAGTATCCAACCATCACAAAACTGCGCGTGATGAGCCGAGGGCAACAACTGATTCGTCTCGATTTTGAAGACAAGTTTGAAGGTGTTGACCCGTCATTAGTGCTTGCTCGTATGGAGAATGCACTGCCCAACGTCAAAGCGGTGGTGTTATCGGATTACGCCAAAGGCGCGCTCGAGCACGTCCAGCAGTACATTCAAAAAGCGCGAGCGGCGAACGTGCCTGTCTTTATCGACCCGAAAGGCGCAGATTTTGAACGCTACCGCGGCGCAACTTTGTTGACACCTAACATGGCAGAGTTTGAGCATGTGGTAGGTAAAGTGAAGTCCGATGACGACTTGGTGGAAAAGGGCTTAGCCCTTATCGAGCAGTTTGACTTGGACGCACTCTTGGTGACGCGCAGTGAGCACGGTATGACCTTGCTACGTCGCGGTCAAGCGCCATTCCATCTTCCCACTCAAGCGAAAGAAGTGTTTGATGTGACGGGTGCCGGCGATACGGTGATTTCCGTGTTGGCTGCCTCCGTTGCGTCAGGGAAAGCGTTGGATGAAGCGTGTGCGTTGGCCAATGCCGCCGCAGGCGTTGTGGTGGGTAAGCTGGGTACTTCTACGGTATCAACCATCGAGCTTGCCGAAGCTGTACATGGCAGCCAAGATACCGATTACGGTGTGATCAGCGAGAAAGCGTTAATTACTGCCGTTAAGCAGGCGCAACAGAAAGGCGAGAAAGTGGTCATGACCAATGGCTGTTTCGATATTTTGCACGCCGGCCATGTCTCTTACCTCAATCACGCAGCGGAGCTCGGCGATCGTTTGATCGTAGCCGTCAATACTGATGAGTCGGTAAAACGCCTTAAAGGTCCAGGTCGACCTGTCAACCCAACTGATCGCCGCATGGCTGTACTGGCAGGACTTGGTGCCGTCGACTGGGTAGTACCGTTTAGTGAAGATACCCCACAACGCCTGATTGCCACGGTATTGCCGGATCTGCTTGTCAAAGGCGGTGATTACAAGCCTGAAGAGATTGCTGGTGGAGTTGAGGTGATTGCTAACGGCGGTGAAGTCAAAGTGCTCAATTTTGAAGACGGTTGCTCGACCACAGAAATCATTCAAGCCATCCGTGGTGGAAAAGGCTGATCCAACCGAGCGATACATAACAAAAATACCCAACAAAAATGGAGCCCTTAGGCTCCATTTTTTATGTTGACTGCGAGATGTCGATTACTCTTCTAAATCACCGCAGAAACGGTAACCTTCACCGTGAATAGTCGCGATGATTTCAGGCGTGCCTGATACCGATTCAAAGTGCTTACGAATACGACGAATCGTAACATCAACAGTACGGTCATGAGGCTTAAGCTCACGGCCGGTCATTTTCTTCAGAAGATCAGCGCGAGTTTGGATCTTACCTGGGTTCTCACAGAAGTGCAGTAGGGCACGGAATTCTGAACGAGGCAGCTTGTAGCCATCGCCACTTGGGCTCACCAGTGAGCGGCTGTTGATGTCCAGTACCCAACCATTGAACTGGTACCTCTCAACGCTACGTTTTTCTTCTTGCACGGCACTGGCGTTCATCGAACGATTAAGCAGGTTGCGCGCGCGAATGGTCAATTCACGTGGGTTAAATGGTTTGGTGATGTAATCATCCGCACCGATTTCTAGGCCTAGAATTTTATCCACTTCATTGTCACGACCTGTTAGGAACATCAGTGCCACATTGGCTTGTTCGCGCAGCTCACGAGCCAGTAGCAGGCCGTTTTTACCAGGCAGGTTAATATCCATGATCACCAGATTTACATGGCTCTCAGACAGAACCTGGTGCATCTCTTCACCGTCACTGGCCTCAAAAACAGCGTATCCCTCTGCTTCAAAAATACTCTTTAGAGTGTTACGAGTTACTTGCTCATCTTCAACAATAAGAATGTGCGGGGTTTGCATTGGCGGTACCTAAACTTGTGAAAAAACTGTGCTAATAGAATAAATTCTAGGCAAAAACATAACATACAGGTAATGTCTTGTTGATAATAAACCAAAGACTTTAAAATTACACTGCCTTTAGTTGCCCGCCATCCTTGGTGTCTAACAGACTTGCAGCGAGGTCCCTTAGTCCTCTGTATCCCATTAGTCGTTGAAGCGGATTCTATAATGTTAACAGCATGCTAACAATGCAGAAATGTTAATTCCAATCACTTTGTTGATTTATATCAAGAGTTCTAATGTAACAAATATTAATAGTCTCGAGTAAATGTAAAACTGTTGACGATATGACAATCAATGCTCAGCTGTGGCAAGCCTATCGCGAGCCATTTTTCCGATTTATCAGTACGCCACCTGTTGATGCGTTCGCCATCGTGACGGCGTGGAACCCCGCCAGCCAACGCCTTACCTTAGAGCAAAATCGCCTTCGGCAGCAGGCGATGATCACAAGTCTAGGCGGCGCAGCATGGAGTGAAGTCTTGGTAGGGGATAGCCGTTTTGAATGGAGCGAAGAGAGCCTGGCGGTGACGATGCCGATGCAAACCGCGCTTTCATTGGCCAACCGTTTTGGGCAAAATGCCATTTACTACGTCCAAGGAGAGACGTTGATCTTGGTATCTTGTTTGCCTGATGGTCGACAAGAATCGCTAGGGCAGTGGCGCACTCGATGCCTATAAAGGTCGATTTACCCTCTGGGGTTACGAAGCGAACGTCAGAGAATCAGTTTTAACAATTGAATGTTTCATGGAGGATATACAATGGATATTACGCCTGATATTTGTGATCAGCACGAAGACAAAGTGACACTGCTTGAGTTACCGCTTCAAAGCTTTGGCCGTAAGTTGGCTTTTTGGGGAGAGATCGTCACTATTCGTTGTTATCACGACAATTCCAAAGTGCGAGACATGCTGAGTCAAGATGGCAGCGGAAAGGTGCTGGTAGTCGATGGACATGGTTCGTGTCAAAAAGCGCTACTCGGCGATCAATTGGCGATCATGGCGATCGAAAACAATTGGGAAGGGGTCATTGTTAATGGTGCGGTACGTGATGTCGCGACAATGGCTGAAATGGAGCTAGGCATAAAAGCGCTAGGTACCTGTCCTTTCAAGACTGAGAAGCGCGGTGCGGGTGAAGTTAACGTGACCCTCACCGTACAAAACCAGATGATTCAACCGGGCGACTATATCTATGCGGATTGGAATGGCGTCTTGATGTCTTCTGAGGCGTTAGAGTGGAGTTAGAAGCGAAAGCCTAACCCGACCTCAACGCCTTGTTGCCACTCTTGATAATCGAGAGTGGCATGAATATCGAGGTTTTCAGTCAGCTTCATTCGGCTAGATACTTCGGCTGAGAGCGCTGGCTGACGTTTCCCTTCATCCACACTCTCTATGCTGTAAGAGTGCAAGGTACTTTTCACTGAGAGACGCGGCGTAAGCTGGTAACTCACCCCACTAAGAAATCCTGATTCACTGCTTGTATCACTTTGATTGAGACGCGCACCGACATAGAGATCGATGTTGTCGAACAGAGAATAAGAGTACCCGCCATCAATTTTCCAAGAGTCAAAATCTAAGCTGTCATTTTCACTCGAAAGGAAGAGCTTGTGCGGTGACGTGTGTTGCGAGGTAGGCAAGGGGGGCAAGGTGGCGGCAACAGACGAAAAAGTAGTAAGCAGCAGCAAGAGGCCGATTGTCGTTTTCATACGCCACTCCTTAGCTTATGGTTATGTGGTTTTAGCTCATGGCTATTTCGTTGTCGCTCGATTGATTCGTGCTGTTTTCTCCACTGCCCACATTACGCTTGAGGTGTATTGTCCTTCAAGTCATAACGGAAGGGTAATTATCATTAAAGCACAAAAGTGCACCGTATTGAGCAGAAATTATATAGCATTTGGTTATTAGGCAGAGCATCTGTGGATGATTTGTTATGAGCCTGGTTGCTATGGTCGGTAGATGTGAACCTGGTGCAAGAATAAGCAAATGAAAAAATAGCAAGTTTTCGTTGACTCACTATTCACAAATAGGTTAAACCTATGTGAAGCAAACACATCAAGTAGAATCAAATATGTTTAACAGCTCAGTAATGACCACAACCATTATTATTACCGACACTATTTATGTTGGGGCAGGCTGCTAAGCGAAGGAAATTCAAAAAAAGGCCTGTATCCAACAAGATACAGGCCTTTTTTTATACCCATTTATTATCATTTGGAGGAAGGGATGCGTGTATTAAAGTTTGGCGGTTCGTCTTTGGCGGACGCCGACCGCTTCTTAAGAGCGGCGGATATCATTGCCAATAATGCCCAACAAGAAGAAGTGGCCGTGGTGCTCTCCGCACCGGGTAAAACAACCAACAAGCTCGTGGCTGTGATTGAATCAGCGTTGAAAAACGGAGAGTCTGAACTGCAAATCGCCGAGCTTGAAGATTCGTTCCGCGACCTGTTCCAAGACATCAAACAAGTGCTGCCTTCGATCGATGGCAGTGCCTACAACCATCAAGTGAAAACCTCCCTCTCTCAACTGCGTCAATTTGTTCACGGCATCAACCTACTGGGTATGTGTCCTGATAACGTGAATGCTCGCATCATCAGCAAAGGTGAGCGCGTCTCGATTCAATTGATGAAAGCAGTCTTGGAAGCGAAAGGTCAAGCGGCAAGCTTGATCGATCCGGTTGAGTACCTTTTTGCAAAAGGTGAGCCACTTGAAGCTATGGTAGATGTGGAGATTTCCACTCAGAACTTTCGTCAGAAGCCGCTTCCACAAGGCCATGTCAATATTATGCCGGGCTTTACCGCGGGCAATGACAAAGGTGAGTTAGTCACGTTGGGCCGCAATGGCTCGGACTACTCTGCCGCAGTGTTAGCGGCATGTTTGCGTGCCGATTGCTGCGAGATTTGGACAGATGTTGACGGTGTCTACAACTGCGATCCGCGTTTAGTTGATGACGCGCGTCTGCTTAAGTCACTGAGTTACCAAGAAGCGATGGAGTTGTCGTACTTTGGCGCGTCTGTACTGCATCCCAAAACGATTGCACCGATTGCGCAATTCCATATCCCTTGCCTCATCAAAAACAGTTTTAACCCTCAAGGTGCAGGTACCTTGATTGGCCAAGATACGGGCGAAGACAAGCTGGCGATCAAAGGCATCACGACACTCAACGATTTGACTATGGTTAACGTCTCCGGTCCTGGTATGAAAGGTATGGTGGGCATGGCGAGTCGTGTGTTTGGTGCGATGTCATCGGCGGGCGTCTCTATCGTCTTGATCACTCAGTCATCGTCAGAGTACAGCATCAGCTTCTGTATCGAAGCGCAAGATAAAGCGCTGGCGCAAAAAGCGCTCGCTGATGCGTTTGAGTTGGAGCTGAAAGATGGCTTGCTCGAGCCGGTAGATTTTATCGATAACGTTGCCATTGTGACCCTAGTGGGCGATGGCATGCGCACATCACGCGGTGTGGCCTCTCAGTTCTTCTCGTCGCTTGCGGAAGTGAACGTCAATATTGTTGCGATTGCACAAGGTTCCTCTGAGCGTGCAATCTCGGCGGTGATCCCAGAAGATAAGATCTCTGAATCGATCAAAGCGTGTCATGAAAATCTATTTAACTCAAAGCACTTCCTTGATGTCTTTATTGTCGGTGTCGGCGGTGTGGGCGGTGAGTTGGTGGATCAAATCGAGCGTCAACAAGCCAAGTTAGCAGAAAAAGGCATCGTGCTTCGTGTCTGCGGCCTTGCCAATAGTAAAGGTTTGCTACTTGATAGTGACGGACTGCCTTTGGATCACTGGCGTGATCGTATGAATGGCGCAAGCGAAGAGTTCAGCTTAGCGCGCCTGATCTCGACCGTTCAACGTAATCACATCATCAACCCAGTCTTGGTTGATTGTACCTCGAGCGAAGCGATTGCTAACCAATACGCGGACTTTTTGGCGGCGGGTTTCCACGTCGTTACTCCGAACAAGAAAGCCAATACGGCGAGCATGGCCTACTATCATCAGTTACGCGATGTCGCGCGTAGCTCTCGTCGTAAGCTAATGTACGAAACAACCGTTGGTGCCGGCCTTCCCGTCATCGAAAACCTGCAAAATTTGATTTCAGCGGGTGACGAACTTGAGCGCTTCACTGGTATTTTGTCGGGCTCTCTCTCTTTCATCTTCGGTAAATTGGATGAAGGCATGACGTTGAGCCAAGCGACCAATATCGCTAAAGAGAACGGCTTTACCGAGCCTGACCCACGTGACGACCTGTCCGGTATGGATGTCGCACGTAAGCTGCTTATTCTGGCTCGTGAAGCGGGTATGAATCTTGAGCTTGAAGATGTCGTGGTCGATCAGGCGCTGCCGCCAGGCTTTGATGATTCTGGTACGGTAGACGAGTTTATGGCGCGTCTTCCTCAAGCGGACGCTTACTTTCAAGAGCTGTCAAAGCAGGCAGCCCAAGAGGGTAAAGTACTGCGCTACGTTGGTGAAATCAAAGATGGAGAGTGCCGAGTTAGCATGGCGGCGGTCGATGAGAACGACCCTATGTTCAAAATCAAAGATGGTGAAAATGCGCTGGCGTTTTACAGCCGTTACTATCAGCCCATTCCTTTGGTTCTACGTGGCTATGGTGCGGGCACGGAAGTGACTGCCGCGGGCGTCTTTGCTGACGTGATGCGTACACTTGGCTGGAAATTAGGGGTGTAATGCAATGAGTCGTGGTATGGATGTAGTGGTATACGCTCCAGCGTCAATTGGTAACGTCAGTGTGGGTTTTGATGTACTTGGCGCCGCGGTGTCACCTGTGGATGGCACCTTACTTGGTGATCGTGTGTTGGTGAAAGCTGGGAATGACGCGTTTGACCTACGCACCGCAGGTCGTTTCGTCGATAAGCTGCCGAGCGATGCGAAAGAGAATATTGTCTATCACTGCTGGCAAGTGTTCTCGCGAGAGCTGGACAAAAAAGGGCAGACCGTATTGCCGGTTGAGATGACGTTAGAGAAAAACATGCCGATTGGTTCAGGGCTTGGCTCAAGCGCCTGTTCTATTGTCGCGGCATTGGATGCGCTTAACCGTTTTCATGGACAGCCTTTAGATGAAACCGAACTACTGGCGTTGATGGGGGAAATGGAAGGTCAAATTTCCGGTGGTATCCATTACGACAACGTTGCGCCCTGCTATTTAGGTGGCGTGCAGTTGATGTTGGAAGAGCTCGGTATCATCAGCCAAGAAGTGCCTTGTTTTGATGATTGGTACTGGGTGATGGCTTACCCGGGCATTAAAGTGTCGACGGCACAAGCGCGCGCTATTTTGCCCGCTCAGTACCGTCGCCAAGATATTATTGCTCACGGTCGCCACTTGGCGGGCTTTATTCACGCGTGCCACTCGGGTCAGTCTGAGTTGGCTGCGAAAATGATCAAAGACGTGATCGCAGAACCATATCGTGAGAAACTGCTGCCTGGTTTTGCGGATGCGCGTAAATACGCGGCATCGGCGGGCGCCTTAGCAACGGGCATCTCAGGAAGTGGTCCCACACTATTTAGTGTTTGCAAAGACAAAGACGTCGCCGAGCGGGTTGCTCACTGGCTCGAGCAGAACTACGTACAAAATGAAGAAGGATTCGTCCATGTTTGTCGTTTGAACAAACAAGGGTCGACAGTAACAGGAAGTGAGCTATGAAGCTTTACAACATAAAAGAAAATGATGAACAAGTTTCCTTTGGCCAAGCCGTTCGCCAAGGGTTAGGTCGCAATCAAGGCCTATTTTTTCCATCCGAACTGCCAACATTCGATGATGTGGATGCGCTTTTAGCAGAGGATTTTGTTTCTCGTAGCACCAAGATTTTGTCGGCATTGATCGGCGATGAACTGACGCAAGAGCAAGTGCATTCGATGGTGGATGCGGCATTCCAATTCCCAGCACCGATCAACAAAGTGAAAGATGGGGTCTACGCACTAGAGTTGTTCCACGGCCCAACGCTGGCGTTCAAAGACTTTGGCGGCCGTTTTATGGCGCAATCTTTAGCAGCCGTGTCTGATGGCGGCAAAATTACCATTTTAACGGCCACATCCGGTGATACGGGCGCAGCGGTAGCCCATGCCTTCTATGGTATGGAAGACATCAATGTTGTGATCCTTTATCCGAAAGGTAAGATCAGCCCACTGCAAGAGAAGCTGTTCTGTACCTTGGGTCAAAATATCCATACTGTCGCTATCGATGGTGATTTTGATGCCTGTCAGGCACTAGTAAAGCAAGCCTTTGATGATGCAGCGCTGCGTGAAGAGATTGGTCTTAACTCTGCTAACTCAATCAACATCAGCCGCCTAATGGCGCAAATCTGTTACTACTTTGAAGCGGCTGCTCAGTTGAGTAAAGCCGAGCGTGAGAACCTAGTGATCTCAGTACCAAGTGGTAACTTTGGTAATCTTACCGCCGGTCTACTCGCAAAAGCGTTGGGCTTGCCGATCAAACGCTTCATTGCGGCGACGAACGCCAACGATACTGTGCCACGTTATCTAGAGACCGGTCAGTGGGAACCTAAGCCAACTGTCGCGACAACCTCCAATGCGATGGATGTCAGCCAGCCAAACAACTGGCCGCGCATCGAAGAGCTATGCCGCGTCAAAGAGTGGGGCTTGGAGACACTAGGTAAAGGCGCTGTTTCTGATGACCAAAGTGCTCAGTCAGTCAAAGCGTTGCATTCTTTGGGTTACTTATGTGAGCCACACGGCGCGATTGCTTACCGCGTATTGGATGAGCAGCTTCAAGAGGGCGAAACGGGGTTATTCCTGTGTACTGCCCATCCAGCCAAATTCAAAGAAGTGGTTGATGAGATTCTGGATACCGATATTGAACTGCCAGGCCCCCTTGCCAAGCATGCCGCGATGGAACTCTTGTCTGAAGATTTAGGCAACGATTTTGACGCACTGAAGCAGGTTCTACGCCGCGTGCAAAAATAACGTCTAGATCGGCGTTAGATTAAGCAAAAAGGTCACTCATCGTAGTGACCTTTTTGTTGTGTTTCTATATGTTGGTTTAACGCGATTTAGCGGTTAATCGCAAAGGTGGGCAGTGATAAATGCCAGCGAATCGCCCCTAGACGAATCAGCAAGGTAGACAAGACGCCTGATAAGAAAGCGGTGTTGGTGTCATAACCCATGCTGAGGGCGGTTGTGTGAAAAGCGCCGCCGACAATACAGGCCGTCGCGTACACTTCACTGCGCAATACCATTGGGACTTCTCGGGCTAACACGTCGCGTATGATGCCCCCGCCACAACCGGTTAACACGCCCATGATGACGGCCACCAAAGCCGAATCTTGATAGACCATGGCTTTTTCCACGCCAATACCGACAAACGCCGCCAGACCAATCGCATCACATACCGGCAGTATCCACCACGCCACGCGCTTAGGGCGGCGGACGATCAACATCGTCAGCAAGCAGGTCGACAAAATCACCCACAAGTAATTGGTATCGGTGATCCAAAACACAGGCGTGGCACCCAGCGCCATATCTCGAATGGTGCCACCACCAATGGCCGTCACACTACCCAGTACCACTACGCCAAAGGGGTCCATTTTTAAACGGCCTGCCAGCAGGACGCCAGAGATAGCAAAGATAGCCGTACCGAATAAGTCAAAAAAGTAGAGCAGCATAGTGTCCATGACACGAGTTTCTCTTCATTTGCAGCAAAAACAGGAGGCGCAATTGTAAGGGAAAGGCTCGCGCCATCGCTAGCGTTTTTCTCGCGCCTGCTGAAAATAGTCACACACTTGCTTAATGGCCTTGAGGGTGCGCATAGTGGGTCGATTGATCCAGTCTGAGTGGAGTGACCATACGTTGTTGGCTTGAACGGCAGTTAACTCGCTCTGCCAACGTTGCCACATGCTGCCATTGGCAATGGCGTGCTCGGAGGTAAACATGACCTCAGGATTGGCGAGCAGCACTTGCTCCATTCCCACTTGAGGGTAGGGCATGGCTGCATCTTCAAACACATTGACGCCGCCGCAAAAAGTAAACACTTCGCTCGGCCAGTTTCCTTGCGCAATACTGATGATGGGTGATTCGCTCAATTGATAGAAATAGCGTACAGGTTGCGAGGTGTCGTAGCGCTGAGCCATATCATTCAGCGTTTGCCTAAACTGCTCGGCTCGCTGTTTGGCGACCGATGGGTCGTCAGCAAACTGCCCTAAGCGTTCAATATTGTCTGCGATGTCTTGGATGGAGTGCGCTTGTGAGTAATAAATCTCAAAGCCAAGCTGAGCCAGTTTATCGAGCTCCTTGGCGGGATTTCCGCCCGGCCACGCGAGAATCAAATCCGGCTCCAAGGCAATGATTCTCTCGAGCTTAAAGCCTTGGTAGTTGGCGACTCGCTCTATGCGCTGCGCTTGATCAGGGTAATCGCTGTACTCGGAGACGCCGATCAGTTTATCGCCAAGCCCAGCACTAAACGCCAACTCAGTGGTGTGAGGGGACAAGCTGACGATGCGTTCGATGGCCCACGAAGGGGCACTAGTCAGTACCAACAGCGCGAAAAGAGGTCGCAATCTCATTAGAATCCTTGATAAATCATTGCCATAAGCAGGCTTTGTAACACAAACCAGACGAGTAATCGTTGGTTGAGTAAAGTCAGGACTTGGGCAACATGAATGGCTGACGGGGCGATTCGCCCGCCGAGTTTCGCTCGGATACGCTTTTTGCTCGCTTGATGTTTGGCATCGGTGGGGTAGATGGCAGGCCCACCCATCGACAACTCCAGCTTCGCGCCAACACTCACCAATAGCCAAGCCGGGCCAGGTAACGGCCATTGCCTCGCTTGCTCTCTCAGTAAGAGATAAGTCGCACGGCTACGCTGACCCAGCAATATAAAGAGGCTATAAAGGCGCAGCGGTAACCAGTCGAGTATCGCGACAACGCGCACCGCGGGTAGCCCAAATGGATGAAAGTATTCACGAGAAGGTGACCATGCCCTCGCCAGTTCGACACACATGCGATACAAAAAGGCGCCAGTCGCACCAGAGATGCCATACCAAAATAAGACGCCAATCAGATTGCGTCCGTACGACATTGTCAACGTTTCTACGCCCGCTTTCCCAAGCCCAAGTAGCGACAACGGACGGGTTTCTCGATTGAGATAGGGGCGAATAAGCAGCCGAGCTTGCTCTTTATCATTGCGAGCGAGCGCTTCAACAAAGAGGCGGCCAAAACGTTGGGTATTGCGCCACTCTATCGCCAGCAGCAAAAACGCGAGTTCGAATAGGGCGGGTTGCCAAACCAAGGGTTTGAGCGCGATTAAGACCGCCAGTGTCGGCAGTATCATTAAGCCCCATGCCAGTGTCCCAGAGATGAGGCTTTGCGAGTAGCTGGCGCGGGTATTGACCTTCTCAGCTAACTGCTCGGCAAATTTGTGCCAGAGGATTGCAGGGTGCGCCTCTCTGGGGAAAGGAAGCAGCCAGTTGCAAAGCAGGGCGCCCCACATCACCAGCAGTGCGCCCCCAGCGTAGAATTGAGTGAACAGATCTTCCATGATGCTCCACTGCGCTTATTTCAGTAACTGAACCATATTGATCACCATTTCCGAAGAACTTTGCGCAGCCAGAGGTAAAAACTCTTCAAAGCTCATCGGTGACTCTTTGTCTGCAACATCAGAGATTGCGCGGACGACAACAAAAGGCACCGCGAACTGATGACACGTCTGAGCAATGGCAGAAGCCTCCATCTCTACGGCAATGACAGATGGGAAGTGGGTACGGATAAAGGCTTGACGCTCTGCGGTGCAGACAAACGCATCGCCAGTACAAATCAGACCGCGTAGCGCGTGTTTGTCGTCCATTTTTGCTAGTGCTTGCTCAGCGACGGCCATCAATTTTTCATCCGCCGCGAACGCAGCAGGTTGGCCGGCCATTTGGCCCATTTCATAGCCAAACGCGGTCACATCGGCGTCATGGTGGCGAACTTCACTCGAAATCACGACATCACCAAGATTTAGCGATGAGTCGAACCCGCCCGCAGAGCCAGTGTTGATCACGACGTCTGGTTGATGCTCACTGATCAACAAGGTGGTGCCGACGGCCGCGGCCACTTTACCGATACCAGATTGCAGCAATACGACATCCACACCGTGAAGTTGACCTGCATAAAAGGTGCAGCCTGCCTTAGTCGTGGTTTGGACGTTGTCTAACGCGTCTTTTAGAATCGCAACTTCTTGCGCCATCGCGCCGATAATACCGATTTTCATAATGAATCCTGTTCATTTTCACTAGAATACTGTTTGCCCGACAGTTTATCAGAAAAATGCCGCAGGGCACCCTTTGTCGCCGCGGCGCTACCGCACCCACCATTGGTGCAACCCTTGATAACCAAAATACTTATTGCACCGCCTAGTCGCATCCCCTATAATTCGCGCTCCTCGTGTCGGCTGAATCAGAGATTGGCTGGCACAAATATTAACTTACTCTTATTAGGAGAGAATGATGTCTCTGAATGCAGAAACTAAAGCAGCAATCGTTGCAGAATACGCGCGCTCTGAAGGCGACACTGGTTCACCAGAAGTTCAAGTAGCTCTACTTACAGCTTCTATCAACCACCTACAAGGTCACTTCAAAGCTCACAAAGGCGATCACCACAGCCGTCGTGGTCTTCTACGTATGGTTTCTAGCCGTCGTAAGCTTCTAGACTACCTAAAAGGTAAAGATCTAGGTCGCTACCAAGAGCTAATCAAACGTCTAGGCCTACGTCGCTAATCAGCGTCTGCATAGAATAGTTTGTAAAAAAGGGGCTTATAGCCCCTTTTTTGTTGTCTAAATTTAGCCAAACCTCATTTATGCCGTTATACTACGGGCGGCAAATCCTGATTAGGATTTTCAATTAGCTCATTGCATTACAATTGCCATTTGGGCCAGTCATAGAATTTAGTTTCCAGCTTCTCACCGATAACTTAGCCCTTAGGTTGGGAGTTAGAAACTAAACTCTAGACTGTTTAATTCGTAATGCCTTGAGTCTTAATCCACTCTTTTTAGGTTTCGCATCACGGCGTGAACCTAGACACAAGGAATAACAATGTTTGAAAAACCAGTTGTTAAAACGTTCCAGTACGGTAACCACACAGTTACTCTAGAAACTGGCGTTATTGCACGTCAAGCTACGGCTGCCGTTATGGTCACTATGGACGATACCGCGGTATTCGTTTCTGTCGTAGGTAAAAAAGAAGCGGTTGAAGGTCAAGACTTCTTCCCTCTAACAGTAAACTACCAAGAGCGTACTTACGCTGCAGGTAAAATCCCTGGTGGTTTCTTCAAGCGTGAAGGTCGTCCTTCTGAAGGTGAAACGCTAACGGCTCGTCTAATCGACCGCCCAATCCGTCCACTATTCCCAGATTCGTTCAAAAACGAAGTACAAGTTATCGCAACTGTTGTTTCTGTTAACCCAGACGTACAGCCAGACATCGTAACTATGATTGGTACTTCAGCTGCGCTAGCTATCTCTGGTATCCCATTCAATGGTCCTATCGGTGCAGCGCGCGTTGGTCACGTTGATGGTCAACTTGTTCTTAACCCAAGCAACACAGAGCTAGAAACGTCTAAGCTTGACCTAGTTGTAGCGGGTACTGAAGCCGCTGTTCTAATGGTTGAGTCAGAAGCTGACAACCTAACAGAAGAAGAGATGCTATCTGCAGTGGTTTACGGCCACGACCAACAGCAAGTTGTTATCAATGCGATCAATGAGTTCGCAGCTGAAGTGGCGACTCCTGCTTGGGATTGGGTTGCTCCAGAAGAGAACACTGCGCTTGTAAACAAGATTGCAGAACTTGCAGAAGCTAAACTAGTAGAAGCTTACCAAATCACTGAAAAGATGGCGCGTTACGACCGTATCCACGCTATCGCAGGTGAAGTAAACGATGTTCTGCTTGCTGAAGATCCAGAAGCAAACACGAAAGAAATCCACACTATCTTCCACGATCTAGAGAAGACAGTGGTACGTCGCAGCATCATCGCGGGCAACCCACGTATCGATGGTCGTGAAAAAGACATGGTTCGTGCGCTAGACGTACGCACTGGTGTTCTTCCACGTACTCACGGCAGCGCACTATTCACTCGTGGTGAAACTCAGGCGCTAGTGACGGCAACTCTTGGTACGCAGCGTGATGCTCAAATCATCGACGAGCTAACTGGTGAGCGTAAAGATCACTTCTTACTACACTACAACTTCCCTCCATACTGTGTAGGTGAGACTGGTTTTGTAGGTTCTCCGAAGCGTCGTGAAATCGGCCACGGTAAACTAGCTAAGCGTGGTATTGCTGCGGTAATGCCATCAGTAGACGAGTTCCCATACACTGTACGTGTTGTATCAGAAATCACAGAATCTAACGGTTCTTCTTCAATGGCTTCGGTATGTGGTACGTCTCTAGCTCTTATGGACGCTGGTGTACCAATTAAATCTTCTGTTGCGGGTATCGCAATGGGTCTTGTTAAAGAAGGCGACGATTTCGTTGTTCTTTCTGACATCCTTGGTGACGAAGACCACCTAGGTGACATGGACTTTAAAGTAGCAGGTACTAACACTGGTATTACTGCACTTCAGATGGACATCAAGATTGAAGGTATCACTAAAGAGATCATGCAAATTGCGCTTAACCAAGCACAAGGTGCACGTAAGCACATCCTATCTGTAATGGATGAAGCTATCTCTGGTGCTCGTGAAGATATCTCTGAGTTCGCTCCGCGTATCCACACTATGAAGATCAGCGCTGAGAAGATCAAAGACGTTATCGGTAAAGGTGGTGCAGTTATCCGTGCTCTAACTGAAGAGACAGGTACAACTATCGAAATCGAAGACGACGGCACAATCAAGATTGCAGCAACGGAAGGCGCGGCAGCGAAAGAAGCTATCCGCCGCATCGAAGAGATCACGGCTGAAGTTGAAGTGGGCCGCATCTACACGGGTAAAGTGGCTCGTCTAGCTGACTTTGGTGCATTTGTAACAATCCTTCCAGGTAAAGATGGTCTAGTACACATCTCTCAAATTGCTGACAAGCGTGTAGAGAAAGTGTCTGACTACCTTGCAGAAGGTCAAGAAGTTCAAGTGAAAGTGCTTGAGATTGACCGTCAAGGCCGCGTTCGTCTAAGCATGAAAGAAGCGGTAGAGAAAGCGGAAGAAGCGGCAGAAGAGAAGCCAGCGTCTGACGCATAATCGCGTTTGCCTCCTAAGGGGGTAAATTAGATTATTACTCTAAAAGCATGTTATAAAGGGAGCATTACGCTCCCTTTATTATTTTCAGGGATTTCGCTAAGCCTCGCTTAGCTACAGGAGTATCTATTTGTGAAATGGTTTCAAACCGCAACTCTAGGCCTGACCCTTCTCATTACCGCAGGCTGTGCCACTCAGTCTCACCAAAATGCGGAGTGGCTCTACCCTCCCATGGCTGTCCCTCTGCAAGCCAGTGTTCAACAGGAAGTGCAAATAGCGCGTTTGAGTCAGTTACTGCAACGTACGGATCTGAATGATGATGTGCGGGCGAAGATGCTTTATGAGCGTGGAAACTACTATGACAGTGTTGGTCTGCGTGACTTAGCTCGACTCGATTTCAATCAGTCTTTGTCACTCAATCCCGCGCAGCCCGATCTGTTTAACCTGCTTGGCGTCTACTTTACCCAAATTGGTGAATTCGACGCAGCGTACGATGCGTTCGATTCGACGTTAGAGCTCGATCCTGAGAACTCTTATGCGGCGCGCAATCGAGCTATTGCCTTGTACTATGGCGATCGACTTGATCTTGCTCTTGAAGACATGAACAAGCATTTTGCCGAGGAGCAGAGTGATCCGTTTCGAGCGCTGTGGCTCTACATCATTGAAGCGGAGCGCGCACCAGAGCAAGCCCGTACGACCTTGCTTGAGCGTTATCATGACCGAGATGAGCAGTGGGGATGGGTGCTGGTGGCGATCACGTTAGGTGAAGTGTCGGAGCAGCAAGCCTTTAAAGCGATCTTAGCGGGAACCCGTGATAACACGTTGCTGGCTCAGCGTCTCACTGAAGCGTATTTCTACCTAGGCAAGCGCTATCAAAGCGAAGGGGATTTCGCTAGTGCAATCTCTTTATATAAGCTCGCGATCTCCTTCAATGTGTATGAGTATGTCGAGCACCGCTACTCTTTCTTGGAACTGAGCCGGATTTATAACCAAGTGAAAGCGGAACAGCTCGCCAAAGCGAAGCAGCAAGCCATAGAGGCGACCCAATAATGAATAAAGCCATCGCAATGCGATGGCTTTATTCATGGTGTGATAGGAGATTAGCAACCTGAGATCACGGTTTGATAGACCGGAGGGGTACTGGCATCACTGGCTTGAGTGTACTGGAAGTAGCAGTTGTCATCTTTACTTTGCCCGTCATCATCAAAGTCATAGCCGATGTAGGTCTCAGAGATTCCTTCGTACTCAATCACGAAACTCTCATCAAGCACGATGCGTTTTTCAATATCGGTATTGTCGAGGTAATTCCATTTCAGGCGGATGTCAAACTCGCCATTGCCATCGAGATCGATGTCCAATAAATCATCTCGATTCGGTACTGCTTGAGTAGAGTAACTTGGCATCTGAGATTTCATATTGATGAGGTTGTTAGCGGTTTCAACACTGACTTCGATCTGTTCCAATACGCGGATACGGCTGTCTGTCCAAAGGTTCAACATCTTAGGCAGTGCCGCCACTGCCAATATACCGAGAATGATAATCACAGTGACCAACTCAATAAGAGTAAAGCCTTCCTGTGCACCTCTACCATTACCAAACTGCATTAAAAACCTTGTGCCATCACTACAACTTATCGCACCACTATATCGCTATCGGTAGCGATTTTCAGCTGTGAAGTGATGCAAAGGTGATGGCTATCTACACGTTAAGTGATGTTTTTCACTTCAAGCCCAGCAATTTGATGCCAGTAGCCATTGCATTGGCGATCGTGCAACATCTGAGGTTTTTGACCTTGTTCATTGGCTTTAAACTCGCTGACGTGTGAAAAGGTCTCCAATCCGAGTGGGCTTAAGCGCACCACATCGACCAAGCCTTGCATGCTCGGCAAGTCATTGACCAAGTTATAGCAATAACCGGATTGCGTTTGAATGCCATTGAGGTTGAAGACCTCTTGCCCCTCCTGGCTGCGTACCTTGAGACCCGTCGGGTATTTTATGCAGCAGGTTTCGCATTCATCCTTGGCGCGGTTTTCCGCACGCGCGGTAAAACAGCGCGCTGAATAGGCCAAAGGCAGGTAACCGTGGCTGAACACTTCAACATCAAATTGGCCGCGAATGCCTAGATCCTCACATTGCGATAAGGTGTTTGAGAGCCACTCTCGCGAGAGCTCAACGGGCATGCACCAGCGTATCATCCCTTGTTTAAGAAACAGCTTTAACGTGTGGGCGTTGTAGGTATTGACCGCAGGGCCGACCACAAAAGGCACTTTGTGTTGTGAGGCGAGCTGAATCGCGGAGACATCGTTCGCTTCAATAGCGAAGTCACCATTGTCGATGTACTTTTTCATCACGTTGACTTCACTCGGCGCTTCAAGAAGTGCCATGGTGGAGAGCACCACCTGTTTACCTGCTTGGCTCAGCTCTTGCGCCAAGCCAAACCAGTGGCTAGGTTTCATCTCACGTCGTTTAGAGCAGACGCTTTCGCCTAAGTAGAGAATATCCGCATCGCTCTGCTTCGCTTGTTGATAAAAGTCTTCAACGTTCTGCTTTGGCCAGAAGTAGAGTAAGGGGCCAAGGGCGTATTTCATCGTGTTTTCCATATCAGTCTCTACTGCCATTTACGGTGGTATGCACCCAGTGTGGTTTGTGTCCCTTCGGAAACGTTCGCAAGAGTTGCATCCCACTGCGGTTCCACCTGATACTGCTCTGGCGTGGATTGGTAGCGGTCAATAGCAGCGCGCCATGTTCGCGTGACTTGCTCGACGTACGCCGGGCTGCGCTGGCGTCCTTCAATTTTGACCGAAGCCACATTCGCCGCAAACAGCTCAGGTAGCATAGACAAAGTATTCAAGCTGGTCGGCTCTTCAAGAGCGTGATAGCGCTTGTGCTCTCCTGCGATCTCTGCGTCAAAACGCCCTTTGCATAGGGTAGGGTAGCCAGCGTTTTCGCCCGCTTGATAGCGATCAATCAGGATATCATTGAGGCGTGATTCTAATCCTTGCTCGGTCTCTTGCCAGCGGACGTATTTCGCGGGCGAGCAGGCACCAACGGTATTGGGGGACTCTCCTGTCATGTATGAGGATAGGTAGCAACGACCTTCCGACATGATGCACAAACTGCCAAAGGCAAACACTTCCAGTTCGACATCTGAGGTGATGTTGCGAGACAGCTGTTTTACCTGATGAATTGAGAGAACACGAGGCAGCACGACACGTTTGACGTTGAAGTTCTGTTGGTAGAATTCGATTGCGGCAACATTGGTGGCTGAAGCTTGGACCGATAAGTGCAGCTCAAGATCTGGGTATTTATTGGCGGCGTAATCGAGCACCGCAATGTCTGCGACGATCAAGGCGTCCACGCCTAAATCGGCTGCACGATCGACGGCGTTGGTCCAGCGTTCAAACCCATTCGGATGAGCAAAGGTATTCAACGCAATATGAATTTTTTTGTTGTGGTCATGAACGTAGTCGACCGCTTTGTCGAGCTTCTTACCTTGAAAGTTGAGGCCTGCGAAGTGACGAGCATTGGTGTCATCTTTAAAGCCGATGTAGACCGCGTCAGCACCGCAATCAATCGCGGTTTTTAAAGCAGGAAGATTGCCTGCTGGGCATAGGAGTTCCATTGCACATTACCCGTTCTTAATCCGCCACGTCCAAGGCGTGGGCGAAGAGGTGTCAAAGTATGCTGGGCATTTTATGAAGGTTTATGAATAGCAAATTTGATGTGAGGCAGGTTTGAGCGAATTCGCTCTGAAAATAATCACTTAGTGGTAAAAAATACCGCAGGGTTAGTTCTTGTGACGGCGGTTTTGCGCGAACAGCTCTTCAATGTCCTGTTTCGGTTGAGGGCGATGAAAGTGGAAACCCTGAATCGAATGACAATTGAGATTAGAGAGCAAGGTCGCTTGCTGTTGGGTTTCTACCCCTTCGGCCACCACGGTTAAGTTCAACGATTTACCGAGATTAATGATGTTCTCGATGACGGTGATCTGCTTAGGTAGCGTGTCGATGTCGGTGATAAAGGCACGGTCTATTTTGAGCTCATCAATCGGAAAGCGTGCCAAATAAGAGAGTGACGAGTAGCCGGTACCGAAGTCATCAATCGACAAGGAAAAACCGAGCTTTTTGATCGCGTTGAGCATCTGTAGCGTGTGCTCGCTGTCACTCATAACGGCGCTTTCAGTCAACTCAAAGGTGATGCAGTTCGGGTCCAGCTCAGTGGTACGCAAGAGCTTTTCCATGTAGTCGATAAGCTTAGGGTTGCCAAACTGCTCGGGTGACAAGTTGATGGCGACACGTCCCGGCAAGATGCCTTGCAGCTTCCAGCGTTTGACCGTATTGAACACATCACGCATCACCACGCGTCCAAGGTGCTCAATTAATCCAGCGCGCTCGGCCACCGGAATAAAGGCGCCCGGGCTGATGTAGCCTTCAACGGGATGTTTCCAACGGATCAGTGCCTCGGCGCCATTGATACTGAAATCGCGCGCGTTCACTTTCGGCTGATACCAGACCTCTAACCCGTTTTGCTGGAGCGCTTTTTGCAGCTCAATTTCGAGCCAAAGGCGCATCCTCGCTTCTTTGTTCATTTGATCGTTGAATTTGATCAAACGATTTCGGCCACGATCTTTCGCTTCGTACATCGCGGTATCGGCATTTTGCAACAAAATGCGTGCGTCGTTGCCATCGCCTGGATACGCAACACTGCCGATAGAGCAGGCTAAGCGCTTACTAAAGTGGTGCAAATCAAAAGGTTGGTTAATCAGCGAGATAATACGCTCAGAGAGCATCTCGGCCATGCGGTTGTTTTCTGGCTCGGGCAGAATAAGGCCAAATTCATCGCCGCCCAGATGCCCCAAAATCGCTTGGGGAGGCAAGAGACGTTTGAGTCTTGATGAGACTTCTTTGATCACTTTGTCACCGATGTGATGACCCAGTGAGTCATTGATATTTTTAAAGTTATCAATGTCTAGATAGAGCATAATCAACGGCGTTTCGTTGTGAATCAGTTGCTCAAGGCGCTTGGTAAACCCAAAGCGGTTGTATAGACCGGTTAGTGAGTCGAGGTGCGCATCCTCTTTACTGGTTGGTGAGAGTATTTTGTTACTCACTTCGGCGTCTTGAATCAGCACGATTTGTGTGTTGCCACCAAGCAGTTTGGTTGCGCCTGCGTGCAGCTGAACTTTACGCTCAAAACCACAGCGTGGCCCGGTTAAACAGACCAAAGGCGCTTTAACGATCTGGTTTTCTAGCGATTTGGCAAAGACGGTCTTGGTTTTCTCGTCGACAAACAGGCGAGAGAAGCTTTCGCCCAGCAGTTCTTGAATCATCTCAAAACCGAGTAGACGCAGCGCTGCAGGGTTGGCCGATAGAATGCAGTCGTCTTCGACCAGCAATAACCCATCTGGCAGTATCGTGGTTAAGGTACTGAATTTACCTTCTGACTCTTCGAGAGAGCGAACCAAAATTTGTTTTTCAGAGGTATCGATGGCATGAAAGACGATATGTTCGACTTGGCCTTCAGTCTCAACAGGAGTCAGACTAAAATGAACGCTGGTCTCGAGGTCGATGTCATCAAGGGTGATTTCTGCCTCTAACGTTTCGCCATTAAACGCCCGCTCATAATAGGGTTTGAGCTGTTGGTAGAACTGTTTACCAAGAATTTCGCTGTCGCACATTCCGACCATTTCCGCAGGCGTGAGGCCAGAAAGGTCGCAGTAACGCCCATTCACCAAAGCATAGTGATGTTGGTTATCTAAGATCGCAAAAAAAAACGGACTCTTCGCCGTTATTTTTGTAAACCAATGCTGAAGTTGTTGCGAGAGCATCAAGTTTGTACCAGTTCTCCGAGGATTCTTCTTAGTAAGCGGCATATTTACTAAGACGTCAATACAACTATAACGACCTTTGTGACGTGATGACAAGGAAGAGAAGGATAAAGACTGTTTTTTGATAAATAACAGGATTTCTCTCAGTGACATCCACTATGATGGCGAGTTGTGTTTGACAAATTAACGGATCATCAGCGTGATTAACAAGATTCGCACTCAGCTAGTTCGTAATGCCGCATCAATTTTGCGATCTCCAATCCACTTCTTGCCTCATTTTGTTCAAAAAAGAGCCTTGTTGGATGGACTAAACACGGTGTTTAAAGAAGCCCTCGAAGACGGCGATTTTGACTTCTTGCAAGACAAATGGCTTAAAGTCGCGATCAAAGATCTCGATCTCTGCTGGTTCATCAGTTATCAAGATGAACAGCTACAGGTTGCTGATACTCCGATGACCGCCGATGTGACCTTCAGTGGCAACCTCAATGATTTGGTGTTGATTGCAGGTCGCAAAGAAGATCCAGATACGCTCTTTTTCCAACGCCGCCTTTCTATCGAGGGGGATACCGAGCTTGGTCTGGAAGTCAAAAACTTGATGGACAGTGTTGATCTCACGCTTTTACCTAAACCCTTGCAAATGTGCATGAATCAACTGGCCGACTTTGTTCAGAAAGGCGTACAATCTGAGACCTTAAACAAAGAGGTTGTCCATGCTTATTCGAACTGAAGCGCCCGCTGATATTCTGTCGGTCGAAAAATTACTCCAAACCACTTTTGACACTGACGCTGAAGCCAACTTGGTGATGAGCCTGCGAGAAAACGGCAATCGCACTTTGTCTTTTGTTGCGTGCAACGATGAGGGTGACGTCGTCGGCTACGTGTTGTTTAGCCCAGTAACCGTTAATGGTGAAGAGAAAAGCTGGCAAGGGCTCGCGCCGTTAGCGGTGGCGAACGCGTATCGCAATCAGGGGATCGCGGCACAGTTAGTTGAAGAAGGGCTCGCGTCACTGCATGAGTTTGGTTATCCCGCCTGTGTGGTCTTAGGCGATCCGAACTATTATGGCCGTTTTGGCTTCGAGTCAGCGGAGAAGCATCAGTTGCATTGCCGTTGGGATGTGCCGGCTGGCGCGTTCCAAGTCATAGAGTTAGCAGCAGGTGAAGTGCAAGCTGCACAGGGCTTGGTGGACTACAGTCCGGAGTTTACCGCCCTCTAAGTGGCGGTTTGAACAAGATTTATCCACGAAAAGCTTGGTTTTGTCCTTTTTTTAAGCGTTCGACACGATAAAGCCAATTTTTTCAAAAATACCACTTGTCAGCGTTATGTCGTTTCGCTAGTATTGCTCCGCCTTCAACGAGGAGGTCGCTAGCCTTGTTCAGGACGACTCCTAGAACGGCGCTGGCTCAACAATTTGGAACATAGGTGGAAAGCATGTTTACCGTTCTACTTGTGATTTACCTGTTGGCAGCGGTTGGTGTAATCGGCCTCGTGCTGATTCAACAAGGTAAAGGCGCAGATATGGGAGCCTCATTCGGTGCAGGCGCATCAAACACAGTGTTTGGCGCAGGTGGCTCAGGAAATTTCCTAACCCGAATGACTGCAATTTTTGCAACAGTATTTTTCGTTATCAGCCTAGTGCTTGGCAACATGTCGACACACAAGACAGAGTCTCAGTGGGTTGACCCAACGCAAGGTCAAGTAATTCAAGCTGGTGACGTGAGTGAAGTTCCTGCCCTTACAACGGGTGACGAAATTCCTCAATAAGCGATAGCTCGCTTAAGTAAGATTTATGCCGAGATGGTGAAATTGGTAGACACGCTAGCATGAGGTGCTAGTGCCTTTGGTGTGAGGGTTCGAGTCCCTCTCTCGGCACCATTATTTACAAACTTGTAAAACACCTTGGAGAGCGTATAATGCTCGACAAGTCGGACGCGGGGTGGAGCAGCTTGGTAGCTCGTCGGGCTCATAACCCGAAGGTCGTCGGTTCAAATCCGGCCCCCGCAACCAATTCCTACATTGAGATTTGACCAGTTCTTATCTGATGAAAAGTAGGATGTTGCAAGTTTTCGCAGTCTTGATTATGTCGAATAGTCACTGCGAGTTAAATGATGAAATGCATCGTTTAACGTATCAGGGTCCAGCAACAAAAAACCCCGACTATATCGGGGTTTTTTGTTATCTGAACTTTTTAAAAGTTCAGAGCTTGCTTGGAATTTAAATTGGGCTCTGAGCCCTTTTTTTGTTTCTGGAGTGGTTTAAATGACTGGTTTAGAAAGACAACTTACTGAAATGCTTGAAGCTCCTGTAGCAGCATCAGGTTATGAGTTAGTTGGATTAGAATTTATTCGCGCAGGCGAACACTCAACGTTGCGTATTTTTATTGACCATGAAAATGGTATTACCGTCGATGACTGTGCAGAAGTGAGTCGTCAGGTCAGTGCGGTGATGGACGTTGAGGATCCAATCACAGTGGCTTACAACCTAGAAGTGTCTTCACCAGGTTTAGAAAGACCACTTTTCAAAGCGGCACATTATGAGCAATTTATTGGTCACGAGGTCAGCATCGTTTTGAAAATGGCTGTCGGTAACCGTCGTAAGTGGAAAGGTGTTATCCACTCTGTCGAAGGTGAAACAGTGACGATTGCTGTGGATGGCAACGATGAAGAGTTTGCATTAAGCAACATTTCAAAAGCTAACCTGATCCCTAAATTTTAAGCGAAGTCTTAGAGGCTATTTAAAATGAGTAAAGAAATTTTAGCGGTAGCAGAAGCGGTATCGAACGAAAAAGCGGTACCTCGTGAGCGTATTTTTGAAGCATTAGAAATCGCACTCGCTACCTCGACTAAGAAAAAGTACGAAATCGAAATCGAGGTTCGCGTAGCTATCGACCGTAAAACCGGTGAGTTTGATACTTTCCGCCGTTGGTTAGTGGTGGAAGAGGTTGAGCATCCAACGAAAGAGATCTCACTAGAAGCGGCACAATTCGAAGATCCTGAGCTGCAAGTTGGCGATTATGTAGAAGACGAAATCGAATCGGTGACGTTTGACCGTATTACGACGCAAACTGCGAAGCAAGTGATTGTTCAGAAAGTTCGCGAAGCAGAGCGTGCACAGATCGTTGAACAGTTCATCGACAACGAAGGTGAGCTTGTGACTGGCGTGGTGAAGAAAGTGAACCGCGACACCATCATTCTTGATCTGGGTAACAACGCGGAAGCGGTTATTCTGCGTGATGACCAATTACCACGTGAGAACTTCCGTCCTGGTGACCGTGTACGTGGCCTACTGTACCGCGTCGCGCCAGAAGCGCGTGGCTTCCAGCTATTCATCACACGTTCTAAGCCAGAAATGTTGGCAGAACTGTTCCGTGTTGAAGTGCCAGAAATCGCAGAAGAAATCATCGAGCTGAAAGGTGCAGCGCGTGATCCTGGTTCTCGTGCAAAAATTGCCGTGAAGACCAACGATAAGCGTATTGACCCTGTCGGTGCCTGTGTGGGTATGCGTGGTGCGCGTGTTCAAGCCGTATCGGGTGAACTTGGCGGTGAGCGTATTGATATCGTGCTTTGGGATGATAACCCAGCGCAGTTCGTGATTAACGCTATGGCACCGGCTGATGTCGCTTCCATCATTGTTGATGAAGATACGCACTCAATGGACATCGCGGTTGAAGCGGACAACCTAGCTCAGGCGATTGGTCGTAACGGTCAAAACGTTCGTCTCGCCTCTCAGCTAACGGGTTGGGAACTGAACGTCATGACGGTTGAAGATCTTCAGAAGAAACACGCTGAAGAGTCACAAGCGTCTATCGAAAACTTTATGAAGTACCTAGATATTGAAGAAGACTTTGCTCAACTGCTTGTTGAAGAAGGCTTCTCGACTCTAGAAGAGATTGCTTACGTACCCGTAAACGAGCTACTAGAGGTTGATGGTTTGGATGAAGATCTTGTTGAAGAGCTACGTAGCCGTGCCAAAGAAGCATTGACCACGATCGCCCTAGCACAAGAAGAATCGTTTGAAGGTCTAGAGCCTGCAGAAGATTTACTAGGTCTTGAAGGCCTAGAACGCGAAATGGCATTTAAACTGGCAGCAAAAGGTGTCTCCACATTGGAAGATCTTGCTGACCAGGGTATTGATGACCTAGAAGGTATTGAAGGCCTAACTGAAGAGCGTGCGGGCGAGCTGATCATGGCAGCACGTAACATCTGTTGGTTCGGCGAAGAAGCATAATTTCCCAGCAAGGAGGAGCGGCATGACGCAAATTACCGTTAAAGCACTAAGTGAAGAAATTGGTACGCCAGTAGACCGCCTATTAGAGCAACTTGCTGACGCAGGAATGAAAAAAGCGAGCACAGATCAAGTCACAGAAGATGAAAAACAGAAACTGCTGACTCATCTGAAAAAAGCGCACGGCGACACCAATGGTGATGCTGAGCCAACTCGCTTAACCCTGCAACGTAAAACTCGCAGCACACTGAGTGTTAATGCGGGTGGCGGCAAAAGCAAAGAAGTCAACGTTGTGACTCGTAAGAAACGTACTTACGTGAAAGCGAGCACAATTGAAGATGAAGCGAAACGTGAGGCTGAAGAAGCCGCTCAACGTGAAGCTGAAGAAGCGGCAAAACGCGAAGCTGAAGAAGTAGCAAAACGTGAAGCCGAAGAAGCAGCAAAACGTGCAGCAGAAGAAGCAGCAAAACGCGAAGCGGAAGAAAAAGCGAAACGTGAGGCAGAAGAGAAAGCCAAACGTGACGCTACCGAGAAGGCGAAACGTCAATCTGGACAACAGAACGAACGTAGCGCTGAAGAGAAATCTAAGCAAGAAGCAGCGCGAAAAGAGGCCGACGAGCTTAAACGTCGTCAGGAAGAAGAAGCTAAGCGTAAGGCTGAAGAGGAAAGTCAGCGCCAGCTTGAAGAAGCTCGCGAATTGGCTGAGAAGAATAAAGAGCGTTGGTCTGCTGCTGAAAAGAAAAAGGGTGATATGGAAAATACAGATTACCATGTAACGACTTCAACCTACGCACGTGAAGCCGAAGATGAAGCAGATCGCCGTGAAGAAGCGGGTCGTCGTCGCAAGAAGAAGAAACTCTCTAGCAAAAACGATGATCAAGAACGCAACGCTCGCCCTGGACGTGGTAAAGGCCGCGCGAAAGGTCGTCTAGCGAAGCCTTCTTCTATGCAACAAGCGTTCGACAAGACCGCTGCGGTTGCAAAAGCGGACGTTGTGATTGGTGAAACCATCGTGGTTTCTGAACTGGCAAACAAGATGTCAGTGAAAGCAACAGAAGTGATTAAAGCGATGATGAAGATGGGCGCAATGGCGACCATCAACCAAGTGATTGACCAAGAAACAGCGCAATTGATCGCTGAAGAAATGGGTCACAAGGTCGTGTTGCGTAAAGAGAATGAGCTTGAAGAAGCGGTTCTAAACGATCGTGATAGCCACGCAGAAGCGACACCTCGTGCGCCAGTGGTGACCATCATGGGTCACGTTGACCACGGTAAAACATCGACGCTTGACTACATCCGTCGTACACACGTGGCTTCAGGCGAAGCGGGTGGTATTACCCAGCACATCGGTGCTTACCACGTAGAAACTGAAAACGGTATGATTACCTTCCTTGATACTCCTGGACACGCGGCGTTTACCGCAATGCGTGCTCGTGGTGCTCAAGCGACGGATATTGTTGTTCTTGTGGTTGCAGCAGACGATGGTGTAATGCCACAAACGGTTGAGGCTATCCAGCACGCGAAAGCGGCAGAAGTGCCTCTAATCGTTGCGGTGAACAAGATTGATAAAGAAGATGCGAACCCAGATAACGTGAAGAATGAGCTTGCTCAGTACGACGTTATTCCTGAGGAGTGGGGCGGTGAGAACATGTTCGTTCACATCTCTGCGAAACAGGGTACCAACATCGACGGTCTTCTAGAAGCGATCCTTCTTCAGTCTGAAGTTCTTGAACTTACAGCTGTGAAAGAAGGCATGGCGTCTGGTGTTGTGGTTGAATCGCGTCTAGATAAAGGTCGCGGTCCAGTGGCTACAGTACTGGTTCAGTCAGGTACCCTAAATAAGGGCGACATCGTTCTTTGTGGTCAAGAATACGGCCGTGTTCGTGCTATGCGCGACGAGCTAGGTCACGAAATCACAGAAGCTGGTCCATCTATCCCTGTAGAGATCTTGGGTCTTTCTGGTGTGCCTTCTTCAGGTGACGAAGCTACGGTTGTCCGTGATGAGCGTAAAGCACGTGAAGTCGCTAACTACCGCGCTGGTAAGTTCCGTGAAGTGAAACTGGCTCGTCAGCAGAAATCCAAACTTGAGAACATGTTCTCTAACATGGCTGCAGGTGAAGTGGCTGAGCTGAACGTTGTACTAAAAGCGGACGTACAGGGCTCGGTTGAAGCAATCGCAGACTCACTACTGAAACTTTCTACTGACGAAGTGAAAGTGAACATCGTGGGTTCTGGTGTGGGTGGTATCACTGAGACAGATGCAGTACTGGCTGAAGCGTCTAACGCTATCATCCTTGGCTTTAACGTACGTGCGGATGCATCAGCTCGTCGTGCGATTGAAGCGGCAAGCGTTGACCTACGTTACTACTCAATCATTTACCAATTGATTGACGAAGTGAAACAAGCAATGGGCGGTATGCTTGCTCCAGAATTCAAGCAAGAGATCATTGGTCTTGCTGAAGTACGTGACGTATTTAAGTCACCGAAACTGGGCGCAATCGCTGGTTGTATGGTCACGGAAGGCGTGATCAAGCGTAACAACCCAATCCGCGTACTACGCGAAAACGTTGTTATCTACGAAGGTGAGCTTGAGTCCCTACGTCGCTTTAAAGATGACGTTCAAGAAGTTAAGAACGGCTACGAATGTGGTATCGGCGTTAAGAACTACAATGATGTTCGCGTCGGTGACCAAATCGAAGTCTTCGAAACAGTGGAAATCAAACGTACACTGGACTAATTGACTAACATTACTCTCAAAGGTCGAAAGACGAGAGCAATGGGTTGTTGAATACACCATGGGGGGCTGGCTTGACCATCCCCCCATTCTTTCTAATGTGAGAAAAGAGATGTCAAAAGAATTTAGCCGTACTCAGCGCGTTGCGCAGCAGTTACAAAAAGAATTGGCGATGATCCTCCAGCGTGAAGTTCGTGACTCACGTCTGGGCATGGTGACTATTTCCGATGTCGAAGTGTCACGTGATTTGGCCTACGCCAAAGTGTTTGTCACTTTCCTATGTGTTGGCGAGCAAACCCCAGAATCATGTCTGGCGGCACTGCGTGAGCACGAAGTACACATCCGTATGATGCTGGGTAAGCGTATTCGTCTGCGTCTGACACCAGAAATCCGCTTTCATTACGACAACACCTTAGTTGAAGGTATGCGCATGTCTAACCTCGTTAGTGAGGTGATTAGTCAAGACAAACGCAAACAACACAACGCAGGTCGTGATGAAGAGGAAGAGAACTAATGGCACGTCGTCGTAAAGGTCGTCCTATTGATGGTGTGATCCTATTGGATAAACCCACTGGGATTTCATCCAACGACGCACTGCAAAAGGTCAAACGCATCTACTTTGCGGAGAAAGCGGGTCATACCGGGGCGCTCGATCCTTTGGCAACCGGCATGCTGCCGATTTGTTTGGGCGAAGCGACCAAGTTTTCTCAGTTCTTGCTCGATTCGGACAAGCGATACCGAGTGATTGCCAAGCTAGGCGAGCGAACCAACACCTCAGATTCAGACGGAGAAGTGGTCGAAACGCGCCCTGTGAATGTTGAGCTCCCTATGCTCGAAGCGTGTATCGACAAGTTCCGCGGCGAATCCGACCAAGTACCGTCAATGTTCTCGGCCCTGAAATATCAGGGTAAGCCGCTGTATGAGTATGCTCGTCAAGGCATTGAAGTCCCTCGTGAAGCGCGCAAGATCACCGTGTACGAGATTACCCTCCATCGCTTCGAAGGCGATGAAGTCGAGATGGAAATACACTGCTCGAAAGGCACTTATATCCGCACTATCGTAGACGATCTTGGTGAAATGCTCGGTTGTGGCGCGCATGTGACCATGCTGCGTCGCACGGCGGTCGCTAACTACCCGTACGAGAATATGGTGACGCTAGAGCAGCTTAATGAGCTTCTTGAACAAGCGCATCGTGAAGAGCGCGCGCCGCGTGAGTTACTTGACCCGCTGTTGCTCCCTATGGACACCGCTGTTGAAGATCTGCCTGAGGTGAACTTGATTCCTGAATTGGCCGATCTCGTCATGCATGGTCAGCCTGTGCAAGTTTTCGGCGCTCCGACCGAGGGTACGGTTCGCCTGACGAAAGGTGAAGAGAAGTGTTTTATCGGCGTTGGTGAAATGAACGACGACGGTAAGATTGCCCCAAAGCGTCTCGTCGTATTCAGAGACCCGGTTTAATACCGATAAGCCTCTCTCAACGACAAAAAACCGAAGCACTATCAGCGCTTCGGTTTTTTATTTTAAGCGTCTTGGTTACTCTATGAGCCCTTCGGCTTTCAGGATGTCACGAAGTTGCTCTGCGCGTTTGCGATTGACGCCAAAATCAGAGTAACCCACACGCGACTCTGAGCGCACCATTAGTGCTCCGTCGGTCATTTTTAGCTCCAAGTCATCGACGAAACGCAGGATTTTTGAGGTGCACTCAATACGTAAGTAACCTTCATCGCTGACCGCGGTTTTGGCGCCGGGTAATTGCAGGGCAGCGCGCTCTATCGCATCGATGTTGGCCTCTTTAGTCAGGATAAAGGGTGCGAGAGAAAACTTCTCTCGCGTATCCTGAGTAGAGACACAATTGGGTTTGTCACCACATGGCTCGGCGCTTCTGTCTGTCATTGTCGTCACTCCTTGGCTGCAACCCGCGAGAGCGATCGACGCGAGTAGCAGAGTGGTTAGGGTTCGCCATTGGGGTTTCATTGGTTCTCCTTACTAAGAGGGGGCTTCACGGACTTTAAGAAGGTTACACTTCTAGAAAGTCTAAGATACCTTCTGCCGCTTTGCGTCCTTCATCGATGGCCGTGACTACAAGATCGGAGCCGCGCACAGCATCGCCACCGGCAAAAATCTTCTCGTTACTGGTCTGGTAACGGTAAGTTTGTTCAGATGCCGCTTTAATTCGGCCCCACTGATCCAGCTCTACACCATAAGGTTCTAACCAGCTCATTTGGTGCGGCTGAAAACCAAACGCCATAATGACTGCATCGGCGGCCAGTACGTGTTCGCTGCCTTCGACCGGCTCTGGGCGGCGGCGCCCAGCAGCATCTGGTTCACCCAATGCCGTTTTGACCACCTTGACCCCAGTGACCTGACCGCTTGCGTTGACTTCTAACCCCAAAGGCTGAAGGTTAAACATAAAATCTACCCCTTCTTCTTTGGCGTTTTTCACTTCGCGCCTTGAGCCAGGCATGTTCTCTTCATCACGGCGGTAAGCACAAATCACGTTTGCAGCGCCTTGGCGGATAGAGGTGCGCACACAGTCCATCGCGGTGTCTCCCCCGCCGAGGACGACGACATTTTTCCCAGCCATATCAATAAACGGTTTGTCGTCTTTAAGGTCCATCACTTTATAGGTATTGGAAATCAAAAACGGCAGCGCGTCATACACGCCAGGTGCGTCTTCATTCTCAAGTCCAGCGCGCATATTTTTGTACGTACCCACCCCTAAGAAGACCGCGTCGTAGTCGTTAATCAGCTCACTCATTTGAATGTCTTTACCGACTTCGACATTGAGACGGAACTCAACACCCATGTCACTAAAGATGCGGCGACGGTTTTCCATCACCCCTTTTTCTAATTTAAAGGAGGGAATACCAAAGGTGAGCAGCCCGCCGATCTCTGGGTAGCGATCAAACACGACTGGTTTCACGCCATTTCGGACTAACACATCGGCTGCAGCGAGACCTGCAGGGCCCGCGCCTATGATGGCGACTTTTTTATCCGTCCACTCGACTTTAGACAAGTCGGGCTTCCAGCCCATTTCGAACGCTTTGTCCGTAATGTATTTTTCAATGTTGCCGATGGTCACCGCACCAAAGTCATCATTGAGGGTACAGGAACCCTCACAAAGACGGTCTTGCGGGCAGACGCGTCCACACACTTCGGGCAAGCTGTTGGTTTGGTGAGACAGCTCAACGGCTTCAAGGATACGCCCTTCATTGGCGAGCTTTAGCCATTGCGGAATGTAGTTGTGAACCGGACATTTCCATTCACAGTAAGGGTTACCACAATCTAAGCAGCGATCCGCTTGGGCAGTCGCTTGCTGCTTGGTAAAGGGTTCATAAATCTCGACAAACTCTATCTTACGGATCTTAATCGGTTTTTTAGCCGGGTCGACACGCTGGACATCGATAAATTGGTATACGTTCTGGCTCATACATCCTCCATGACTTATTGTGCTTGAACGCGAAGTTCAGCAGCGCTACGACTTTGGTGACCAAGCAAGGTATTCAGATCCGCTGCTTGAGGTTTAACTAGGTAGAACTTCGGAATCCATTCATCAAAGTTCGCTAGGATATGCTCGGCATGTGCCGAACCGGTTTCCTCCAAGTGCTCGGCAATTAAGCCGCGTAGATGCTCTTGGTGGATATAGAGGTCGGCCAACGAAATCGCTTCTACCGACTCGTTATTCACTCGCCCTGCAAAGTCTTGATTATTATCTAGTACATAAGCAAAACCGCCCGTCATACCCGCGCCGAAGTTGACGCCTGTTGCGCCAAGAATCGCGACGATGCCACCGGTCATGTATTCACAAGCGTTATCACCCGCGCCTTCGATGACGGCAATGGTACCTGAGTTACGCACCGCAAAACGCTCACCCGCCGTTCCTGCAGCAAACAGTTTGCCGCCTGTCGCGCCATATAGGCAGGTATTGCCTATGATGGTCGCTTCATGGCATTTGAACGCCGTACCCAAGTGAGGTTTGATGACCAGTTTGCCACCTGCCATCCCTTTACCCACGTAATCGTTGGCATCGCCCGTGAGGATTTGTTCAACGCCGCCAGCGTTCCAGACACCAAACGATTGACCCGCTGTACCATCAAGGTAAATCTTGATGGGCGTGGCGGCCATGCCTTGGTTGCCATAGCGTTTGGCGATTTCGCCCGACAGACGTGCGCCCACTGAGCGATCGGTATTGATGACATTGTAGAAGAAGCTTGCGGGCTGCTGCGCTTCGATTGCGCTCATCGCATCATCGACCATCTGTTGGTTTAAGTGCGCTTTGTCAAACGGCGCGTTCGGCTCAGTCCAAAACAGCGGATGGTCTTCTGGAGAAACCGGTGCTTCGAGGATATTCGATAGATCCAGTTTTGCTTGTTTCGCCGTCATCCCTTCCACCGCTTGCAGCAGATCGGTGCGGCCAATCAGATCCGTGAGTTTTTCAACGCCCAACTCGGCGAGTAAGCCTCGCACTTCCTCAGCAAGGCCGGTGAAGTAATTCATTACCTGTTCGGGTAGGCCTTTGAAGTATTGATTACGCAAGGTTTCGTCTTGTGTCGCGACGCCCGTAGCACAGTTGTTTAAGTGACAGATACGCAGGAATTTACATCCCATCGCAACCATAGGCGCAGTACCAAAACCAAAACTCTCCGCACCGAGTATGGCCGCTTTGACCACATCGAGACCGGTTTTTAAACCGCCGTCGACTTGTAGGCGAATTTTATGACGCAAACCATTTGCGACCAGTGCTTGTTGGGTTTCCGCTAGACCGAGCTCCCATGGGCTGCCCGCGTATTTCACTGAGGTGAGTGGGCTGGCGGCGGTTCCGCCGTCGTAGCCAGAGATGGTGATAAGGTCAGCGTAAGCCTTTGCCACACCGGTGGCGATAGTGCCCACTCCCGGCTCAGAGACCAACTTAACGGAAACCAAGGCCTTTGGATTGACCTGTTTCAAATCGAAAATCAGCTGTGCCAAATCCTCGATGGAGTAAATGTCATGATGAGGTGGCGGTGAAATCAGGGTCACACCTTGGACGGAATAACGCAGTTTGGCAATTTCTGCCGTCACTTTGTGCCCGGGCAGCTGACCACCCTCACCGGGCTTGGCACCTTGCGCCACTTTGATTTGCAACACATCAGCATTGGTCAGGTAGTGGGGCGTCACGCCAAAACGGCCTGAAGCAACTTGCTTAATGCGTGAGTTTTTCTCGGTACCAAAACGGCGAGGATCTTCACCGCCTTCCCCAGAGTTGGAGTAGCCGCCTAGTCGGTTCATCGCCGTAGCCAGCGCTTCGTGCGCTTCGGGGCTTAGAGCGCCAATGGACATGGCGGCAGAGTCGAAGCGCTTGAATAGCTCCGTTGTTGGCTCAATGCGCTCAAGTGGCAAAGGCGACTCGGCTTTTTTCAACGTCATCAAGTCACGCAGCATGGCAACCGGGCGCTCGTTCACTTGCTTGGCGTAGCTTTGGTAATCTTGGCTCTCGCCAGAGCGCACCGCTTTTTGCAATGTGCCGACGACATCCGGGTTGTAGGCATGGTATTCACCACCATGTACGTATTTCAGTAGCCCGCCGTGGTCGATAGACTTACGCTTCGCCCACGCTTTGCGCGAGAGATTAAAGAGGTCTTGTTGGAAGTCGTCAAAGTTGGCGCCTTGAATGCGCGTAGTGACGCCTTTAAAGCACAATTCGACCACGTCTTTGTGTAAGCCGACCGCTTCAAACAGCTGCGAGCAGCGATAAGAGGCCACGGTTGAAATGCCCATCTTGGACATGATCTTATACAGACCTTTATCAATACCGTATTGGTAATTCTGCATCACTTCTCGGTAGCTCTTTTCTACCGCACCGTCATCAATGAGTTTGCCTAGCGCTTCGTAGGCCAGGTAAGGGTAGACAGCGGTAGCGCCGAAACCGAGCAGTACCGCGAACTGGTGTGGATCGCGCGCGGTTGCTGTTTCGACGATGATATTGGCATCACAACGTAAGTTGGCATCGATAAGACGGATTTGTACCGCACCTACTGCCATGGCTGCAGGAATCGGCAAACGGCCTTTGACTAATGCGCGGTCTGACAACACCACTAACACCGTCCCTTCACGCACGACTTGCTCAGCCTGTGCACATAAATCATCAATCGCTTGTTTGAGATCTTTCTGAGTCGGATCGTAGTTGATGTCTAAGATGGTGTTGCGGTAGTGGTCATCATCAAGCCCAAGCAACTGCTGCATGTCTGAGTAAAGCAGAACCGGAGAGCCAAACGTGACTCGATGGGCGTGACCATCGGTTTCACAAAAGACATTCATCTCTTGGCCGATACTGGTCGCCAATGACATCACGTGCTTTTCGCGCAGTGGGTCGATAGGCGGGTTGGTCACCTGAGCAAATTTCTGTCTAAAGTAATCGGTCACTAAGCGCTCTTTGGATGACAGCACTGCCATTGGCGTGTCATCACCCATAGAGCCGACGGCTTCTTGCCCCATATCGCCGAGTACGCGCAGCACTTGATCGACTTCTTCGTTACTCATCGCAAACTGCTTTTGATACGTCTTTAAAAGATCGTTATCGAAGCTCCGTTGGCCGACTTGATCGTCTGATAACTCAGCAAATGGCGTCAGCTTGCGAACGTTGTGCTCCATCCATTCGCGATAAGGGTGACGGCTCTTGAGATCGTTGTCGATCTCGCTCGATTGCCACAACTTGCCTTGGCGTGTATCAATCACCAAGAGCTCACCGGGGCCGACACGACCTTTCTTCGCCACTTCATCCGGGGCGTAGTTCCAAATGCCGACTTCAGAGGCGAGGGTGATCAGCTTATCTTTAGTGATCACATAGCGGGCAGGGCGTAAACCATTGCGGTCTAAGTTACACGCCGCGTAACGTCCATCGGATAGAACAATGCCTGCCGGGCCATCCCAAGGCTCCATGTGTTTGGAGTTGAAGTCATAGAATGCGCGCAGATCGGCATCCATATCTGGGTGGTTTTGCCATGCAGGCGGCACGAGCATACGCATAGCGCGGAAGATATCCATTCCACCAGCAAGGAACAAGTCCAGCATATTGTCTAGACTCGAGGAGTCTGAACCGGTTTCATTGACAAAAGGTGCCGCCGTTTGCAAATCCGGAAGAAGCGGCGAGGCAAATTTGTACGCACGTGCGCGCGCCCACTGGCGGTTGCCTTCAATGGTGTTGATTTCACCATTGTGCGCCAGATATCTAAACGGCTGCGCTAATGGCCAACGAGGTTGGGTGTTGGTAGAAAAGCGCTGGTGGAACAAACAGATAGCCGATTCCATGCGCAGATCCGCTAAGTCGAGGTAAAAGCGCGGTAAATCTGCTGGCATACACAGACCTTTGTAGACAAGGACCTGAGTCGACAAGCTACAAATGTAAAAATCGCTGTCATCGTGAATCTGTTTTTCGATGCGGCGGCGTGCAATATAGAGGCGGCGCTCAATGTCGCGCTCACGCCAACCTGCCGGTGCTGAAATAAACACCTGCTGAATGTTCGGTAATGAGTTTAACGCGATGGGACCAAGGACCGCAGAGTTGGTCGGCACTTCGCGCCAGCCAGCGACTGATAAGGTTTCTTTGGCTAACTCTTTGTTAATAATGTCTTTTGCAGATTGTGCTTTGACCGGGTCTGGGCTGAAAAAAATCATCCCGATGGCGTATTGTTTACCGAGATTGAAGCCTTTCTCTTTGGCGATCAGGCGCAGATAGGAATCGGGTTTTTGCAACAACAACCCACAACCATCGCCGGTTTTTCCGTCGGCGGCGATGCCACCACGGTGGGTCATGCGATCCAATGCTGAAATTGCGGTACGAACTAGCTTGTGGCTAGGTTCACCTTCCATGTGTGCAATTAAACCAAATCCACAGTTGTCTTTTTCAAGACGAGGATCATATAGAGCCATTGCAATTCTCCCTTTGCTTCGCTGTCTTCCAGACAGTACTACCAACGTATCCAGCTTGAACTCAAAAAGGGTTGGTAAATATGACTAACTATGCTTTCAAGTTGTTAAATTTTGCATAAATATACACAAAATTATCTTTTATTATTTTACAAAATTGGATGAATTCATTTTCATCGACTTCACAACGTATAGCTTATGATGAAAAAGGTCAAGTTTTTGGTGAATGATCACGCTAGGTGACTATTTACCAAGTAATTGACTGAAAAAAGTTCGCCAAATCAGAGGGATAGAATTCTTGTTGTTACATTTTTGTAACAATAAAAGTGTGAGGGATAAAAAAGACCAGCACAATGTGCTGGTCAACTGGATAGGTTTGAAAGGATGTCAGTGTAAGCGGTTATGCAGAGAGCATAAGTGAATCCGCTTTCGCTTCAAGGTGGGTTCCCCCCATCAGGTACTGGTCGATAGCACGTGCACACTCTCGACCTTCATTGATACAACGTACCACCAAAGATTGGCCGGTACGCATATCACCTGCGGCAAAGACACCCGCTTGATTGGTGGCGAAGTCTTGTGTCGCGACGTTGCCACGCTCATCAAGTGCTACATCAAGCTGAGCAAGAACGCCGGTCGGTTCTGGATGCAAGAAACCCATCGCCAAGAACGCCATATCACATGGAATCACGCGCTCGCTGCCTTCGACTTCTTTGAAGCTCGGGCGCTCACCCGGTTTGGCGTCTTGCCAAACAATGTCAGCGATACGCAGACCGGTGACGTCACCTTGGTCATTACCGATAAACTCTTTGGTCAGAATATTCCAGTGACGATCAACGCCCTCTTCGTGTGAAGTCGAGGTACGTAGGATCATTGGGTATTGTGGCCAAGGCATGTTCGCTGGGCGTTTCTCTGGTGGAATCGGCATGATTTCGACCTGGGTGACGCTGGCAGCGCCGTGACGGTTAGAAGTACCGACACAGTCTGAACCTGTATCACCGCCACCAATCACCACCACGTGTTTACCGGCAGCATGAATCTCTTCACCTTTGAGATCCATGTTGTTGGCTCGGCGGTTATTTTGTGCGAGGAACTGCATCGCAAAGTACACACCGTTAAGCTCGCGTCCCGGAACCGGAAGGTCGCGCGGTACGGTTGAACCACCGGTGAGCAACACCACATCGTACTCTTGACGAAGCTGCTGAGCGTTGACATCAACTCCCACGTGTTGGTTGACTTTAAACTCAACGCCCGCTTCGGCCATCAGGTTGATCTTGCGATCGATCACTTCCATGCTCAGTTTAAAGTCTGGAATGCCAAAGCGTAGCAATCCGCCCACTTTTTCATCACGCTCAAACACGGTGACACTATGGCCAGCGCTGTTCAGCTGCTCGGCTGCCGATAGACCCGCCGGGCCACTGCCGATGATCGCCACCGTTTTACCTGTGCGAGAGCGTGGCGTTTTCGGTTTGGCGTACCCTTCACGATACGCCGTTTCTACGATGGTTTTCTCAATGTTACAGATGGTGATAGGGTCTTGGTTGATCCCCAATACACACGCGCTTTCACACGGCGCAGGGCAGACGCGACCAGTAAACTCTGGGAAGTTATTGGTGGAGCTTAGAATGTTCCACGCCTCTTCCCAGCTATCACGGTACACAGCATCATTGAACTCAGGAATGATGTTGCCAATGGGGCAACCGTTATGACAAAACGGTACACCACAGTCCATGCAGCGTGATGCTTGCGTATTGATCTTGCTACCAAATTCGTCGTTCAGGACGAACTCTTTGTTGTTCTTGATGCGCTCTTTGGGGTCGATCTTTTGTGGAAGTTCACGACCATGCTCTAAAAATCCAGTCGGCTTACCCATTACACTGCCTCCGTTTCTGCTTGTTCTGCCTCAGCTTGACGTTTTTGAAGCACCGCTTTGTAGTCACGTGGCATGACTTTCACCATCGCCGCTAAACTTGCTTCAAAGTTGTCTAAGAAAGACTGAGCTACTTCACTTCCTGTGAATTGAACGTGTTTCGTCAACATATCTTGTAAGAAGGCTTTGTCTTCTTGTTCGATAGGATCCAAATCGACCAACTCTGGATTGAGTTTGGATTCAAAGTCACCCGACTTATCCCAAACGTAAGCGACACCGCCACTCATGCCCGCGGCAAAGTTGCGACCAGTCGAACCGAGGATAATCGCCGCGCCACCTGTCATGTATTCACAGCCGTGGTCTCCCACGCCTTCGACAACCACTTTCGCGCCCGAGTTACGTACACAGAAGCGCTCACCGGCCATACCGCGAATGAAGGATTCTCCGGAGGTCGCTCCGTAGAAACAGACGTTACCCACCACAATGTTGTCTTCGGCAACAATGCTTGATTTGGCATCTGGGTAGAGCACCAAGGTACCGCCAGATAGGCCTTTACCCCAGTAATCGTTCGCATCGCCTTCGACTTCAAATTTGACGCCTTTCGCAAGGAACGCACCGAACGACTGGCCAGCACTACCGGTAAACTTAACGTTCATCGGTTGAGGCAGACCTTCATCCTTGTACACCTTGGAAATCTCGTTAGACAACATGGTGCCAGCAGAGCGGTCAGTGTTGACGATCGGGAACTCAGCGTTGACCGCTTCGCCTTTTTCGAGCGCAGGGATCGCCGCTTGAATCAGTTTACGGTCAAGCACTTGCTCTAGGTTGTGATTCTGTACGGTCTGGTTGTAGACGCCGTCTTGCTCGCGCGGTTGCTCAACGTGCAACACAGGAGACAAGTCTAAGTTCTTGTATTTCCAGTGCGATACGTCTTGGCGAATCTTCATTTTCTGACCTTGACCGACCATCTCATCAATGGTTCTAAAGCCAAGTTCCGCCATGATCTCGCGTAAGCCTTGTGCCATGTATTGGAAGAAGGTCACGACGTCTTCGACGCGGCCGTCAAAACGCTCACGCAGCGTTTTGTTTTGTGTCGCAATGCCCACAGGACAGGTGTTCTTATGACACTTACGCATCATAATACAGCCTTCTACTACCAGCGCAGCGGTTGCGACACCCCACTCTTCAGCGCCCAGTAATGTGGCGACAGCGAGGTCACGAGGCGTTTTCATCTGACCATCCGCTTGAACAACGATACGGTTACGTAGGCCGTTTTTCAGTAGCGTTTGGTGCGTTTCCGCCAAACCTAATTCCCAAGGTAGGCCCGTATGGCGAATCGATGACATCGGAGAGGCACCGGTACCGCCGTCGAAACCTGCGATAAGCACAACGTCTGCTTTGGCTTTCGCAACGCCAGAGGCAATCGTGCCGACACCGGCTTCGGAGACCAATTTGACGTTCACGCGGCCAGCGCGGTTCGCGTTCTTCAAGTCGTAGATCAGCTGAGCCAAATCCTCGATAGAGTAAATATCGTGGTGTGGCGGTGGAGAAATCAGACCGACGCCCGGTGTTGAGTGACGAGTGGCGCCGATCCAATCATCGACTTTGTCACCCGGAAGCTGACCGCCTTCACCCGGTTTCGCGCCTTGCGCCATCTTGATTTGCAGTTCGTCTGCGTTAGTGAGGTAGTATGAAGTCACCCCAAAGCGACCAGACGCGACCTGCTTGATAGCTGAGCGTTCCCAGTCACCGTTTTCTTTGCGCTCAAAGCGCATTGGGTCTTCACCACCTTCGCCCGAGTTAGACTTCGCGCCCAATCGGTTCATCGCAACGGCCAGTGTTGAGTGCGCCTCGTAAGAGATCGAACCAAACGACATCGCGCCGGTAGCGAAGCGTTTCACGATGCTTTCAATCGGTTCTACTTCGTCGATGGGAATTGAGCCAGCAGGGTGCTTAACAAACTCCAACTGGCTACGCAGCGTCACCGCGTTGTCGCCTTGCTTATCCACCGCGGCCGCGTATTGCTTGAATTGATCGTAATCTTTGTTGCGTGTTGATTGTTGCAACAGCGAAATCGTCTCAGGATTGAAGAGGTGCTTTTCACCACGCTGTTTCCACTGGTAGACGCCGCCGACATCCAACATTTGCACTGGGATTTCGCGTTGGGGGTAACCGACACGGTGACGAATGAGGACTTCTTTTGCGATGTCATCGAGCGTCAAACCTTGAATACGAGAGACGGTACCCGTGAAGTATTTGTCGACCACGGATTTGTGGATACCAAGCGCTTCAAAGATCTGTGCGCCATGGTAAGACTGCAAGGTTGAAATGCCCATTTTAGAGAAGATCTTCAGCAGGCCGCCGTTGATCGCCTTGCGATAGTTATCAAACAGATCGCGTGGGCTGGCTTCTGGATCGAGCTTCTTGGTGCGTTGCAGCTCAACAATGGTCTCAATTACCAAGTACGGGTTGACGGCATTGGCGCCGTAGCCAAGTAGCGTCGCGAAATGGTGCGTTTCACGCGCATCACCGGTTTCAACCACAATGTCACACTTCGCGCGTAGACCTTTGCGGATCAGGTGATGGTGAACGGCGCCGACGGCCAACATGGCTGGAATAGCCGCGTGGTTTGAGTTCACTGCGCGGTCTGTGAGTAGGATGATCGAGTAGCCATCGACCACCGCATCTTCGGCGTATTGACAGATACGCTTCAATGCACGCTCTAGTTTGCCTTGATCTTCATTGGCTTGGAACACGATATCGAGCGTTTTCGCCTGTAGGTGTTCGTTGTCGATCGCACGCAATTTCTCTAGCTCAGAGTTCGCGAGCACTGGAGATTCCAGTTCCACTTTTTGACAGTGAAGCGGAGTTTCAGTCAGCAGGTTATGATCTTTACCTAGGTAGGTATTGAGTGACATCACCATACGCTCACGGATCGGGTCGATCGGTGGGTTGGTAACCTGAGCAAACAACTGCTTAAAGTAGTTGGATAGATGCTGAGACTGGTGAGACAAGACAGCCAATGGCCAGTCTGCGCCCATGGCAGACAGTGGCTCTTTGCCTTCTTTCGCCATTGGAACAATGATTTCATTCACTTCTTCAGTGCTGACACCAAACGCTTGTTGACGATGGAGAAGGCGCTCTGGAGAAGGCTGGCTGAACTGGTTGCTCGCATCAGGCAGTTTCTTCAGGCTAAGTAGGTTATCTTTCACCCATTGTTCGTAAGGCTGAGCGCCTGCGATGGTATCTTTGACTTCTTCGTCAGAGATAATGCGACCTTGCTCTAAGTCCGCAACGAAGATACGACCTGGCTGCAAGCGGCCGCGGAACTCGACGTTCTCTGGGGCAATATCCACAACACCAGACTCAGACGCCATCACAAGGAAGTTGTCTTTGGTCACGGTGTAGCGAGACGGGCGCAGGCCGTTACGATCGAGCGTTGCACCTACTTGGACACCATCGGTAAAGCAGACTGACGCTGGGCCGTCCCAAGGTTCCATGATGTTTGCGTGATACTGGTAGAACGCGCGACGTGTCGGATCCATGGTTTTGTTTTCTTGCCATGCCTCTGGGATCATCATCATCAATGCGTGTGGCAAGCTACGACCTGAGAGGACCAGTAGCTCAAGCGCCATATCGAAGTTTGAAGAGTCCGAGCTGCCTTCTTGACAGATAGGCAATAGCATGTCGATTTCTGCTTGTGTAAACAGATCCGACTCGATGATCGCCTCACGGGCTTTCATCCAGTTTAAGTTACCGCGAACGGTGTTGATCTCACCGTTGTGGGCGATATAACGGAAAGGTTGCGCCAGACGCCATTTCGGGAAGGTGTTAGTAGAGAAGCGAGAGTGTACCAAGGCTAGCGCCGTCACCATGGTTGGGTTTTGCAGGTCGAGGAAGTATTGAGGCACTTGCTCTGTGGTCAACTGACCCTTATACACCAAGGTTTTGTAAGACATGGAGTTGATGTAGAAATCATCACCAATGTTCGACACGCTCTCAAGGCAGACGCGTACCGTGTAGTTACGCAGCACGTACAGCTTGCGCTCAAGCTCTTCTGGCGTCATACCTGGGCCGCCAGTGACAAACACGTGCTCGAACTGAGGCTCAGTGCTGAGAGGATCGGCGCCGATCATAGAGTTGTCGGTTGGCAGTACGCGGTAGCCAATGATTTCTAGGTCGAGACGCTTGGCGTTTCGCTCTAAGATGTCACGACATTGCTCGCGTTTGTATTCATCTTTCGGGAAGAGAACCACGCCAACGCCGTATTTTTCAAAAGAAGGCAGTTTGATACCGAGCTTTACTGCTTCTTCTAAAAGAAATTCATGGGGTTTTTGCAACAAGATACCCGCACCATCACCACTACAAGGGTCACAACCTTGACCACCGCGGTGTTCCATGCGAGCGAGCATATCGAGTGCTTGAGTCACAACTTCGTGTGATTTACGGTTTTTCAGGTGAGCAACAAAACCGATACCACAGGCGTCATGCTCCAGTTCTGGAGTATATAGACCCTGAGAACTTTGCTCTCTATCTACCATAGATACATCCTTCCAGTTCAATTAGACGCAATTACCCTAATCCGCAGGGGCGTCTTGTCCTTGATTTGTATGATTCGAAGTCAACCGAGGTGGGAGACTTAGATTCCGTTCCGTATCTCGCAGGAAAAATATTGCGAGAAAAACAATCCTTGGTGATATCCATGTTTTTATTGTCACTATGTAGTGATTTATATAGGTGGGAGGTGGATACCGCCGATGATTTTGCAATTTTGTCTGTAATAAAAATCACAAAAACTGTAAGTATCCTACAATTTTGTCAGCAGCAAATGCAATGAAAACTCGCCCTTGTCGCCCACTTTTTTCGCATGAACATGCACCATTGCGTTTAACTTTTGCGTAACATTTAGCGAAATGCCTGTATTTAATGAATGTTTATTGACTCTGATTAAAGTTGCGCCTGTTTGAAATCGGTAGATTCCTCCCCGAATTATTTTCATGATTGTAATTTTTTTACATAAATCTTAATGAGATTTATTTACGTTTGGGTGGGAAATGCAGCTACACGAATTAGTCAATACCATTGGTCAAGATCTCCAGCGTCGCTATAAAGAGAAAGTGCACAAGCTGACCTTGCACGGTGGGTTCAGTTGCCCGAATCGCGACGGGACGATTGGCCGTGGTGGCTGTACCTTTTGCAATGTCGCTTCGTTTGCTGATGAGCAAGCTCAAGTAAAAAGCATTCAAGCCCAACTCACTGACCGAGCGGGGGAGATTCGCCGCGCGAACAAGTATCTGGCTTATTTTCAGGCTTACACCAGTACCTACGCTGAGGTGCAAGTGCTCAAGTCGATGTATGAAGAGGCGCTCAAAGCGGCGGACATCGTCGGATTGTGCGTAGGGACGCGGCCAGATTGTGTGCCTGATGCGGTGCTTGAACTGCTCTCTGACTACGTTGAGCAAGGCTATGAAATCTGGCTAGAGCTTGGCTTACAAACCGCCAACAACGACACCCTTAAACGCATCAACCGTGGCCACGACTTTGAGTGTTATGCGCGCATCACTGAGCGCGCTAGAGCGCTCGGGATCAAAGTGTGTACTCACCTGATTGTGGGTTTGCCGCGCGAAACACGCGATGACAACCTGGAGACTTTGCACCAAGTGTTGGCGGTGGGTACCGATGGCATCAAACTGCACGGCTTGCACATTGTAGAAGGCAGTACCATGGCTAAAGCGTGGCGAGCTGGTAAACTGCAGGCGCCTGAGCTTGATGAATATGTTGCTATTGCCAGTGAAATGATCCGCATGACGCCACCGGAAGTGGTCTATCATCGCGTCTCTTCGGCGGCACGCAGACCTACCTTGTTGGCACCGCTTTGGTGTGAAAACCGCTGGCTGGCGATGACGGAAATTGGTCGTTCACTCAATGCGTTGGGTGCGCAAGGTTCGTTGATTGAGCGTCCATTCGTTTACACAGCGCCGCCACTTGCCACGCCCTAAGCCTTGTCGCTTCACACATCCCACATTTAAACGTTCCCGAGTCAGAGAAGCTTTAGCAGCCCAAGGGCAAAACAGGTAGTATGAAACCACTGTCCATCATGAGGCAGTGGTGATTCTAGGCTCGGAGCGTTTAATGAAACCGATAAAAAACCTCGCTCAGTATTATGTCGACCTCTTGGTCAAACTTGGCATTTTACGTTTCTCAATTTTGCTTGCTTTGGCGTTGGTGGCACTGGCCGTGGTGGTCCAGGTGGGGATCACGCTGGTGTTAAGTGGCCACGTGGATGATATTGACATCGTTCGCTCAGTCTTCTTTGGTCTACTGATCACACCTTGGGCGGTCTATTTTCTTTCTGTGGTGGTGGATCAGCTTGAAGAGTCTCGTCAACGCTTATCCAAGCTCGTCTCTAAACTCAAAGACATGCGTTCAAGAGACCAAGAGCTGAACTACAAACTTCAACAAAACATCGAAAAACTCAATCAAGAAATTGAAGAGCGGATCAAAGCCGAATCGGCGCGCGAAGAAGCGATGAAAGATCTTGAAAATGAGGTCTATCAACGTGAGCGTACTCAAGTCGAGTTGGCGGAGCGCACCGCGCTGCTGCGATCCTTCATCGATGCCTCGCCCGATCTTATCTATTATCGTAACGCCGATGGGGTCTTCTCTGGATGTAACCGAGCGATGGAAGAGTTGACTGGTAAGAAAGAGAGCCAGTTAGTCGGTTTAACCCCTTGGGATGTTTATAGCCGAGAAATAGCGGAACCGATTGTCGATACCGACCAAAAGGTGTTTGCCGACAATCGCGCGTTGACCTACGAGCAGTGGCTGGAATATCCAGATGGGCGAAAAAATTACTTTGAGCTGCGCAAAGTGCCGTTTTACAGTAAGGACGGTCGTCATTTAGGGCTGGTGGGTTTTGGCCGCGATATCACCGAGCGTAAACGTCATGAAGAGTCGCTGGAGAAAGCCAGTCGCGATAAAACCACGTTTATCTCCACCATCAGCCATGAACTGCGCACCCCGCTGAATGGGATTGTGGGATTGAGCCGCATGTTGCTTGATACGCAGCTCAGTGAAGAGCAGCGCAAGCACATGCAAACCATTAACGTCAGCGCGATTACGCTCGGGAATATCTTCAACGATATCATCGATATGGATAAGTTTGATCGTCGCAAATTGGAGCTCTATCCAGAGCCGATGAACTTTGAAGAGTTCGTGGCAGAGATGGAGAGTATCTCTGCGCTGATGGCCTCGCAAAAAGGCCTACGTTTTGATCTTGAGCGGCTTAGCGAGCTGCCTCACGGTATCGAAGTGGACGCGACTCGTCTGCGTCAGGTGCTGTGGAATTTGATCAGCAACGCGATGAAATTTACCAAAGAAGGTGGGGTGGTGATGAGCGTTAGTGCAGAAACAGACGACGCTCATGCCTACATTAGCTTTGAGGTGGAAGACAGTGGTATCGGTATTCCCGAGGCGGAGCTCGATAAGATCTTTGCCATGTATTATCAAGTCAAATCGGAAACGGACAACCTGCACGCAGTCGGGACGGGGATTGGTCTTGCGGTCTCTAAACAACTGATCAACATGATGGAAGGTGACATTACCGTCAGCAGTGAAGAGGGCTTTGGCAGTACCTTTACTGTGACGCTCAAAGCGCCGCTTGTCTCTTTGAATGAACCTGAGTCGGTGACGCAAGCCGCGTCACAAGAGCTTAATATCTTTATGGTGGAAGATATCGAGCTGAATGTCACCGTAGCGCGTTCACTGCTTGAGAGCCTCGGCCATGAAGTGACGATTGCGATGGATGGCGCTGAAGCGATGGAGATGTTTGATCCAGAGATCTATGATCTGGTGTTCCTCGATATCCAATTGCCCGATATGACCGGTTTTGATGTGGCGAGTTATTTCCGTCGCACATACTCTCACCTGCCGCCTTTGGTCGCGCTCACAGCTAACGTGATAAAGGATAAAAGCGAGTATCTCAACCAAGGGATGGACGATGCGATCAGTAAACCGCTGTCGGTGAAAGCGGTGTTAGATGTGATCGCCAAGTTCTCCGAGGTGCAATCGGGCAGTGAGCCAACAGAGAGCGAAACCGCGCCTGACAGCCACGAACATCTTGAAGCCTATCAGCAGCTGCTCGATATCGATATGTTGGAGTCTTATGTCGGCATCGTCGGGCCACAGCCCGTGCTTGACAGCATCACCATGTTTGAAGAGATGATGCCAGAGTATTTGCAAGTGCTCGATTCCAACATGACTGCCAAACATCAAGAGGGTATCGTCTCTGAAGCGCATAAGATCAAAGGGGCGGCCGGCTCGATAGGGTTAAAACGCATTCAAAGTGTGGCGCAAAAGGCGCAATCACCCCAATTACCCGCTTGGTGGGAAAACATTGATGATTGGGTTGAGGAAATGAAAAACGAATACCAGTATGATATTCAAGTTCTCAAAGACTGGTTAGCACAAAGGTAACGTGATGAAAAAGTTAGTCTCTCTTGTATTGGGCAGTGCTTTGCTGCTCGGATGTGCGGCACAAGATGTGGTGTGGAACAGCAGCGATCAACTCGATGTCGCTGAGGCAACCGTGGTGCTCGAAAGCAACCTCTGGTTAGATAAAATGCCCACAGTGGGTGATGACATCAAAGATACACTGCACGGGGCCTTGTACATCAAAAGCAATGCCGTGTTACCTGCGGAGCTTGATGTGGAAACCGTCACGCTCAAGCAGGGCGATCAGCTTTGGCAGTTGACGCCAGACCAATTTGATTTGCGTACTCAAGATGAGCATCACTGGGAAGTGGCCTTCAGTCAGCCGTTCGATGTGGGCAGCGAAGAGCCGATTGATGTAGCCGTCGCTCTTACTTACCATGGCATGGTGAAGTGGCTGGTGCAAAACCAAGTGACGGTTGATAAGGTCTACTAAACGCTATTAGGTTAGAAGAATCTAGATGAAAAAATGGTTGGCCCACAAGCCAACCATTTTTTATTGTCAGTCACGTGTGGGCTTAGCTTGACGCTTTCAAACCCGCGTTGATATCAAGAATGTCTTGCTCACTCAAGGTACCAACAGCTTGCCGCAATTGAAGCACGCTTAGGATGTAATCGTAACGTGCATTGGAGAGGTTTTTGTTGGCATCGTACAGACGACGTGTTGAATCAAGTACGTCAACGATGGTACGTGTCCCGACATCAAAGCCCGCTTCTGTTGCTTCCAGCGCGGATTTTGCAGAGACGACGGTTTGTTCATAAGCACGCAGGGCACCAATCGATGCGCTTATGTTGTTGTTGAACGCACGAACATCTTTCACCACGCTGCGGTAGGTCGCTTCAAGTTGTTGGCTGGCAGCAACGTAGTTGAATTCCGCTTGCTTGGTGAGCGAGGTCGTCGCACCACCGGTGTACAGTGGCACGCTAAGGTTAAGACCGATATTAAAGTCGTTAGTGGTACCGTTTGTAGAGTCGCTGTAATACTTGTCTAAATCCGTGTAGCTGTAACCACCGTCGAGGGTTAATGACGGTAGGTGACCAGAGCTTTGCAAAGAGATGTTGTCTTTTGCCACATCTTGCGCGATACGCGCTGAGAGCAAGCTGAGGTTCTTCTGCTGCGCTTCTTCCACTAGGGCATCAATGGCCGCTTGAGTTTTCGTTGCCGAGAAACGGTCCGTATCGAGCACATACAGTTCAGAGTGCGATTGACCCGTGATCTCACGTAGCCCTTCATAGCTGTTGGTCAATGTGTTTTGCGCCAGCACTTCATCGGCAAGCACTGAGTCGTATTGTGCTTGGGCATCATGCACATCGGTAATCGCTGACAGGCCCACTTCAAAACGCTGCTTAGTCTGCTCAAGCTGACGACCGACCGCGGCTTTTTCCGCTTGGACAAATTCGAGGTTGTCTTGTGCGCGCAACACATCAAAATAGGCAGTGGCAACACGTAGGATCAACGCTTGTTGGATCGCCGCATAAGAGGCGTCTTGTTGACGGGCGCTTTTCTCCGCGGTGTCCAACGTAATCCAACTGGTGCGGTTATAAAGTTGCTGTGAGAAACCAATACCTGCCGTCAACGAATTCACATCATTATCGGTCGTAGAACCGCTATCTAACTCTTTTTCACCACGGGTCAGATTATAACCTGCCGTTAAGTTGATTTGAGGCAGTAGCGTGGCGCGACTGGAAGTCACCGCTTCAAACGCTGCGTCACGCTGAGCCGCTGCACTCAAAAGGGTGGGATCATTCTCTTTTGCCTGATCGTAGATTTCTGCCAGCGTGTCAGCTGATACTTGAGTGCTTAAGCCGCCTAACGCTGCGCTAATAAAAAGGGGAAGCAGTTTCTTCATTGGTCCTATTCCTGCCTATATATGAAAAAGTTGACTCATGGAGTTTAACCCAATTTGTTGTCATTTTGCTCGAATCTTTTCAGAGTTTTACATGTAACTGTCCAACTGTGCAATATAAAAAATTAATCAATTTAAATAAATCTATAAATTTTGCACAAAAAGTTGAGCTATGCCCTTGGAAGTTCAGCAATTGACTGAGTAAACTATAAGATTCACTCAGAGAGGTGCCAAATGCAACAATCGAGCCCGCAGAAAACGCATTTTACCCGACGCGATATTGAAATCATCTCGAAGAAGACGCTATTCGACGGTTTCTTTAAAATGGTCAAATATTGTTTTAGACATAAGCTGTTTGAGGGGGGCTGGAGTGAACCCATTGAGCGTGAGATGTTTGAACGCGGCCATGCCGCGGCGATGCTCCCTTACGATCCAGAGCGGGATCAAGTGGTGATCATCGAGCAGATTCGTGTTGGCGCTCTAGAGCATGACTCCCCTTGGCAGTTAGAAATTGTCGCCGGCATGATTGAGCCTGGCGAGCACGCCGAGTCGGTAGTGCGCCGAGAAGCGGTGGAAGAGGCAGGGATTGAAGTTGGGCGCCTTGAGAAAGTAACCTCTTATTATCCATCGTCTGGTGGCTGCTCTGAAAAGCTGGATGTTTTTGTTGGAGAGGTGGATGCCTCTAAAGCGCATGGCGTTCATGGTTTAGACTATGAAGGAGAGGACATTCGAGTGCACGTGATGACTCGTGAACACGCGTACCAAGCGGTGTTGGATGGTTCGATTGAAAATGGTGCCTCGATCATCGCGCTGCAATGGTTGCAATTGAACCAACAACGAGTCCGAGCCAACTGGGCCACTAAGGCATAACTCACTTGAGAGAATGATGACACAAGTAGCAATGAAGAAACCGTATCATGTTGATTTAGCGGATCTGATGCGGACTTATGAGACCAATTACGCCAAGTTGAATGCCTTGCTGCCTGCGCAGCCGAGCATCGACGACGTTCGCTGCTATGAAGCGGCGAGCATGACGTATCAAATTCAAGTGTGCGAAGTCACAAAGTACACAACTTTGGTCGATATTTGTCAAAGTGATGACGTTCCAGTATTTCCATTGCCAAAAATGTCTGTCAGGCTCTACCACGATGCTCGCGTGGCGGAAGTGTGTGGTTGCGAGCATCTAAAACGGGTGAACCCTCGTTACGACTATCCGAACGATAAGATGGTTCAACAAGATGAAAAAGTGCAACTCAACCGCTTTTTAGGCGATTGGCTGTCGTTTTGTTTGAAGCAGGGCATTAGTAAAGCTCCGTTAAATATCTAGGTTTATATTTTGAAAGTAGTGTCTAATACAGCGCAGAATGGCAGTATCAAATTAGTTCAGATTACCGATACGCATCTTTTTGAACCCGAAGATGGCAGCTTACTGAGCGTCAATACGCGCGACAGCTTCCACGCAGTGGTCAACGCCATTGTCGAACGTCACGTCGAGTTTGATGCCATTCTGGCGACTGGCGATATCTCTCAGGATCACACCGAAAAGTCCTATCAACGCTTCGTCAATGGTATTGCTCCGCTTGAGAAAACGTGCTTTTGGCTACCGGGTAATCACGATTTTAAGCCCAGTATGACTTCGGTATTGCCAACCTCACAAATTCAGCCTGCTGAGCACGTGCTGCTCGGTGAGCATTGGCAACTTATCTTACTTGACTCGCAAGTGGTTGGCGTTCCTCATGGTCGTTTAAGCGACAGTCAGTTAGACCTGCTCGATAGCAAGCTGGCGCAATACCCAGACAAACACGCTTTGGTTTTGTTGCATCACCACCCAATTTTGGTTGGTAGTGCATGGCTTGATCAGCACTGCTTAAAAGACGCAGATAACTTTTGGCAGGTTGTGAGTAAACACAACAACACCAAAGCGGTGCTGTGTGGTCATGTCCATCAAGACATGAAGGTGAATCATCAGGGTGTACAAGTGATGGCGACGCCGTCTACTTGCGTGCAATTTAAACCCAACTCGAACGACTTTGCGCTTGATGCGCGCTCACCAGGCTGGCGAGAACTGATTCTTAATGCCGATGGCTCGCTTGAGACTCGTGTTCAGCGATTGCCAGAAGGGCAATTTCAACCGGACTTTAGCTCAGCAGGATACTGATCATGAAACCTTCAATGCTCTTGTACATTCACGGCTTTAACAGCTCACCTCAGTCGCTAAAAGCCAATGTGATGCGAGACTATTGCCAGTTTCACCGCCCAGATATTCGAGTAGAGATCCCCCGTCTGCCCAGCTTTCCTGAGCAAGCGGCCGCGCATTTACTGGCGATTGTCGAACAGCATCGACATGACTATCAGATAGCCCTGGTGGGCAGCTCGCTCGGTGGCTATTTATCGATGTGGCTCAATCAAAAATTTGGCTTTAAAGCGGTAGTGATTAACCCTGCTATCAAGCCCTATGAACTATTGGCGGATTTCTTAGGCCCTCAGAAAAACCCCTACACTCAAGAAGAGTATTGTTTACAAGCGTGCCATATCGAGGAGCTTAAAGCGCTCGACACTGAGGTGATTGCAAATCCGAGTGATTTTTGGCTGCTGCAACAAACCGGCGATGAAGTGTTGGACTACCGTCAAGCCGTGAGCAAATTAGCTGGCGCGAAACAGACCGTTATCGAAGGCGGCGATCACAGTTTTGTCGGCTTTGAATACTACCCGGCGGCGATTGTGGAGTTCCTAGCGCTCTAGCCCTCATTGAGGGAAGAGTCATAAATTTGCTTGTTACTTCGCTGTCTCACTTGACATAGTTGATACTCTTCCAGACTATGTTCCACCTATACTTGTGCGGTTTTGGCAAAAGTGTTGATTTGTCACACGAGCCACTTTTTCAATTCGAAGCCTGATTTCATCAGCGCACAGTCATGTTTTCATTCTTTATAACGAACTCCGTATTATGACTGAACAATATAATGCGAAAGACCTCTCGGTTCTTGAAGGTCTCGACCCAGTACGACATCGTCCTGGCATGTATACCGAAACAGAGCGACCCAACCACTTAGCGCAAGAAGTGATTGATAACTCAGTGGATGAGGCTCTCGCTGGACATGCTAAGAAGATCAAAGTCATTCTGCACGCCGATCAATCATTAGAGGTGATTGATGATGGCCGCGGCATGCCGGTGGATATTCACCCAGAGAAAGGAATTTCTGGCGTAGAACTCATCATGACCAAGCTTCACGCGGGTGGTAAGTTCTCCAACGACAACTACAAATTCTCTGGCGGTCTCCACGGGGTGGGGATCTCTGTGGTAAACGCGTTGTCAAAACGCGTGGAAGTGATCGTTAGGCGTCAAGGGCAAGTGCACGAAATTGCCTTTGAACATGGCGCCGCCGTCACCGAACTCACGGTGACGGGCACCTGTGGTAACCGTAATACGGGTACCGCCGTTCACTTCTGGCCAGATGCCAAATACTTCGACAGCGCTAAGTTCTCTGCCCTTCGCTTGGTCAACAACCTGCGCGCAAAAGCGGTACTTTGCCCAGGACTTGAGATCACTTTCGTCGATCAAGTTAACAACGAAGAGCATAAATGGTTCTACGAAGATGGCCTAAAAGATTATCTCGCAGAAGGGGTAAAAGACTATCCGGTCTTGCCTGAGGAACCGTACATTGGTGAATTCGTCGCTGAGACGGAAATGGCCAATTGGGCCGTGATTTGGCAGCCAGAAGGCGGCGAGATGATCACGGAAAGTTACGTCAACTTGGTGCCGACCAAACAAGGCGGTACGCACGTCAATGGTTTACGCCAAGGCTTGTTGGATGCGATGCGTGAATTCTGTGAGTTCCGCAACTTGCTGCCACGCGGCGTCAAACTGACGGGCGATGATATTTTTGATCGCTGTTCTTACGTGCTCTCGGTCAAGATGCAAGATCCGCAATTTGCAGGCCAAACTAAAGAGCGTCTCTCTTCGCGCCAAACCGCAGCGTTTGTGTCTGGGGTGGTCAAAGATGCCTTCAGTTTGTGGCTGAATGAAAAGCCGCAATTGGCAGAGCAATTGGCTGAAGTCTGTATTGCCAATGCTCATCGCCGCATGCGAGCGAGCAAGAAGGTCGTGCGTAAAAAAGTGGCCTCTGGCCCAGCCTTACCAGGTAAACTGACCGATTGCTCGGTGCAAGATCTCAACCGAACCGAAATTTTCTTTGTCGAGGGTGACTCCGCGGGCGGCTCTGCCAAACAGGCGCGTGATAGAGAGTTCCAAGCGGTGATGCCACTGCGGGGTAAAATTCTCAATACGTGGGAAGTCTCGGCTGACCAAGTGCTCGCTTCGCAAGAGGTGCACGATATTTCCGTGGCACTAGGCATTGACCCAGACAACGACAACCTTGAAGGACTGCGTTATGGCAAGATCTGTATTCTTGCCGATGCGGATTCCGATGGTCTGCATATCGCCACGCTGCTGTGTGCGCTGTTTACTCGCCACTTCCGTGCGCTGGTGGAAGCGGGACACATCTATGTTGCTATGCCTCCTTTGTATCGTATCGATTGCGGAAAAGAAGTGTTTTACGCACTGGATGACGATGAAAAAGAAGGCATCTTGGAGCGTTTATCGAAGAAAAAAGCCAAGATCAACGTACAGCGATTCAAAGGTCTGGGTGAGATGAACCCACTGCAATTGCGTGAGACCACTATGGATCCGAACACCCGTCGTCTGGTGCAGCTAACCATTGATGACAACGAAGCGACATTAGAGATGATGGATATGTTGTTGGGTAAAAAGCGTGCGGATGACCGCCGATCATGGTTACAGAGCAACGGCGATTTGGCAGAGGTATAGCGAATGTCGACAGAAATTACCTATGATGGTGTCGAACAGTTGCCAATGCGCAAGTTCACGGAAGACGCCTATTTAAACTACTCAATGTACGTCATTATGGACCGTGCGTTACCTTATATCGGTGACGGATTAAAACCGGTTCAACGACGCATTATCTACGCCATGTCAGAGCTTGGTCTCTCGGCGTCGGCGAAATATAAGAAATCCGCTCGTACGGTCGGTGACGTGCTGGGTAAGTATCACCCGCATGGCGACTCAGCCTGTTACGAAGCGATGGTGTTGATGGCTCAGCCCTTCTCTTACCGTTACCCATTGGTGGACGGTCAAGGGAACTGGGGCGCGCCGGACGACCCGAAATCCTTCGCTGCGATGCGTTATACCGAAGCGAAATTATCAAAGTTTGCGGAAGTATTGCTGGGTGAGTTAGGTCAAGGCACCGTTGAATGGCAGCCTAACTTTGATGGCACGATGAATGAGCCCCAAATGCTGCCAGCACGTTTACCGCATATCTTGCTTAACGGCGTCACCGGTATTGCAGTAGGTATGGCCACGGATATTCCGCCGCACAATGTGCGCGAAGTGGCTGAGGCAACCATTCACCTGATTGACCACCCGAAAGCGGACCTCAATGATGTGATGGGCTTTGTGCAAGGCCCCGATTACCCAACCGAAGCTGAAATCATCTCGCCCAAAGCGGACCTAGAGAAGATTTATCGCACCGGTCGCGGCAGTGTTAAAATGCGCGCGGTTTGGCACAAAGAGGGCAGTGATATTGTGATCACCGCGCTGCCACACCAAGTCTCTGGCGCGAAACTGCTTGAGCAAATCGCCGCCCAGATGCGAGCGAAAAAACTGCCGATGGTGGATGACTTGCGTGATGAGTCGGATCACGAGAACCCAACGCGTATCGTGGTGGTGCCACGCTCCAATCGCGTTGACTGCGACCAATTGATGAATCACTTGTTTGCCTCAACAGATCTCGAGAAAAACTATCGTGTGAACTTAAACATGATCGGTTTGGATAATCGCCCTCAAGTGAAAGGCTTGGTGCAGATTCTCTCTGAGTGGATTGAGTTTCGTCGTTCGACGGTGCGTCGCCGCCTGCAATATCGCCTGGATAAAGTCATGGCGCGTTTGCACATTTTGGAAGGCTTGCTGGTTGCTTATCTCAACTTGGATGAAGTGATTGAAATCATCCGCACGGAAGATGAGCCAAAAGCCGTGTTAATGGCACGTTTTGGCATCACCGACATTCAAGCTGACGCGATTTTGGACACCAAACTTCGTCATCTCGCCAAACTGGAAGAGATGAAGATCCGTGGTGAACAAGATGAGCTACAAAAAGAGCGAGAAAAACTGGAGCAGCTGCTGGGTTCTGAACGTCGTCTCAACACCTTGTTGAAGAAAGAGATCAAAGCCGATGCTGAGAAGTACGGTGACGACCGCCGTTCACCTATGGTCGAGCGTGAAGAAGCCAAAGCGCTGACAGAGCGTGATTTAGTACCA
>NZ_JCBDGX010000028.1:0-19192 GCF_059834345.1 Vibrio sp. R11-SG3-ISO3-SZ | reverse complement strand
AAGTTCAACACCGGTTGCACCTGCACCTACGATCGCGATATCCACGGTGCCTTGACCATTTTTCGCGTGCAGCTTTAAGAATTCATTGTTCATTTCGGTGCGGAAACGGTGCGCTTGCTCTGGGCTATCGAGGAAGATGCAGTTGTCACGCACGCCCGGCGTGTTAAAGTCATTGGAGGTAGAACCAATGGCCATCACCAGAAGATCGTACTCAAGCTCACGCGTTGGCATCAGCAGTTCGCCATGCTCATCTTTCAGCTCGTGCAGTGTGATCACTTTACGCTCGCGGTCAATGTCTTTGAGCGCACCCATTTGGAAATCAAAGTGGTGATTTTTGGCGTGCGCACGGTAGCTTAGCGCGTCCACACCTTCATCCAGTGAACCTGTCGCAACTTCATGCAGCAAGGGTTTCCACAAGTGGCTTGCCTTACGGTCAACCAAGGTGACTTGCGCACGGCCTTTACGGCCCAATGTACGACCCAGTTTGGTAGCAAGCTCCAGGCCGCCTGCACCACCGCCTACAACGATAATTCGTGTCACAATAACGTTCCTCTAAATATAAATAATCATGATTCGAGCCGATTACTCAGCTCGAGAAAATTCTCTCTTGCCATGCGGTTACTCACCCTAACCGGTGCGTGATTCGCACTCTGGCATGACGTTTTCGGATATGAGGCTTGTTATTGGCGTTCAATAGCGGGCATTTTTGCCGCTCAACTCGTTTTTTGGGGCAAGTTTTTTACTTGCTCTCAATTTTTTTTGATATTTATCAAAAAATTTATAGTGAAGTCATTATATAGGGCAAAATGCGCCACGCAACAGGAGAATGTGATTATCTCACTTAACTTTGTAGGGATTAATGACAAGTGGTGACAAAAAGAGCGACAGGCATAAACCCTGTCGCTCTTGATGGTTAAGTGCTCGCGATGATTAGCGTTGTTTGAACGCTTTCATCGTCTGAAGGTGTTGAGAGATCTTTTTGAATTTGTGGCTCTGGGTGTCGTCCCAAATGATTTCGTAATACGGCGCTAACGCCTCGGCGGTTTGACTGTTGTCGTGAATTTCATCCTCTTTAGAGAGGATCACCAAACACTGGCCCGCATTTTTACTGCGAAACTCTGGCACACATTTGGTCGCAATGTCTTCATACTCTTCAGGGCGGTCGATCCGGCCCTGCATGGTGCGCTCAGGATGAAGATTAGGATTAAACATCACCTGCTTGATGCCACACAAAAATCCAATACGCTCTGACCAATAGGCACCAAGACCCACACCGCAGATCAGTGGAGAGGTATCCTCCGACTGTTCAATCACTTTGTGCACTTCTTTGAGTAGATGCTGCATATCGTGTTTCGGGTGCAATGTGCTGTAGTTAATGAAACGAACATCGTCATCAATAAACTGCAACTGTAAGACTTTTTCGTGGTTACCTGGGCTTGTGGAGTCAAAGCCATGCAAATAAATAATCATTCTAATTCCCTCGAACCTAATACTTCCAACTCTACCACGACCAAATCTACCAGAAATAGTAGGGTTAAATTTTACTTTATCGTTGCAAAACCACTAAACAGTGATCTTAGCTACAAAATAAGCCTTCAAGCCGGGTCGCCTCGGTCAAATATTGCTCTTCCCCCCACAACTGGTAAGCGAGAAGATACCAAAGCATGGCCATCATTTTTGCTCTGGGCTGCCAAGCCATGACGCCTTCGACCCAATCATCAATACCTTCTACCCCTCGTTTTTGACAGTAACGAAAAACCGCGTCTTGAGGGTCGTGCTGACACACGTCGATACTGAGTGTCAGATCCAGCCTAGGATCAGCGATGCATGCGTATTCCCAATCGATCACCGTGATGCCTTGCGTGGTGCGTACCATGTTGTACCCAGCCAAATCAAAATGACACAGTACATGGCCGACATCCGCCAAACTGGGCGCACGGCGACACGTTTCGTACACACCACGAATCGAGTCCGATTTGAGCGTGTCGTCAATCAATATCCAGTAATGATCAACCCGGGCCGTATAGTTAAACGGCGCGACGGGAATACGTTGTGTGTTGGCTTGATGAACGCTCACCATGGTATCGAGCAGATCATCAAACGACAGGCCGTCTCTCAGCGGAATACCCTCGATCCAATCCACCAATAGCCCTTGTTCGCAAATGTAATGCGGCTTAGGTGCGATGGGATTGTGTTCGAGTGCAGAGAGGATTTGATACTCTTGAAAGCGCGAAATGGAAAACGCTTTGGTGATGGGCGTATTCGGGCGCCATACGTAGGCGCCGCGATTAGTGACCACTTTCCAACAACGGTTGGTCAGCCCGCCTGTCAACGTTTGAGCGTATTGGGCGGGCTCAGGGAAGAACGGATTGAGCGCAGTCAAAGAGCGATCAAGTTGACACGCTTCATGCCAAGACATCCTGGCCATAGATCACCTCTTCCCTTGTCATTACATACCTAGAAAGCTTTTTGACTCTTGTTTGCGGATCTCAGTCTCGTCTGCCCACTCAATCAAACCCGTTTCCAGATCCATCAGGCGCATGGTCATTTTGTAGTAGACGTCTTTATCACTACCGGCATTTTTGGCGATGCTCGATAGGTTACCGTACAACATGTATTGCGCCCCAACCATTTTACCGAACTGGATGGCGGTACTTTGGTTAACGAGTTCGTCGTTGTTTTGGAAGTTCAACTGTTCACGCACCGATTCCACGCGATCCATATCCACAAAGCGGAATTTACCTGAGTTGAGCATCTTAGTGCTGATGGTATCGGTAATGGATTCAGTATCGATGTGCTCACTGGTTTTGTTTTTGATGCGCTCAACAAAAACAATAGGGCGCGCATCACGCGTGATGGCCGCCACCGAGCCTGACATCATCATGCTATCGACCATTTCACCGGCAATTTTTTGCAAGTCAGTGGAACCAAAATCAATCGTGGTGGTTTCAACCGCTTGCGCGTCACCATAACTCACTTTGTTCGAACAACCGCCGAGAATCACAGCCAAGCCAAGTAATGCTATTACACTTTTCTTCATTTCTTGGTTCCTCATAAACCTTGAATTGTCATTAATTTATTGATTATTTTCACGAATTTGTAAACGGAAATGTTTGCCATTCGGGTTCACCGACACCTCAGACAAGGCCACCGTTTCCGTCCCGCGTAAGATGGATTGACGCCAAGGGCTAAGCTTAGTGTTGACCTCCAAGCCATTGTCGTCATACCAATAAAAGCGATACAGTACATTGAGGTCACCTTTCGACTGGTTGGTCATGCGCACAACCCCACGTGCATGCCCTTCTACCTCTGTTGTGGCGATGTCTTCAATTTTTAGATTGCCGGCTAAGACGTTATCGCCAAAGAGCACTTTGTGTGTCTCTCCATCGATTCTAAGACCTGCTGTGTTGTCTGCGCATCCGATCAGCGCCGTGGCCGCGAGGGCCGCTATAAGCCATTTTTTCATCGTATACTTCCTAGTTGTTTATGCCATATTGTAGCATTCTCTCCCTGACGAGATATCCACACCAGTGCGGTGCGCCCCGCCGCGACATCAAACGGGTAGTCTTGGTTATTCACCCGAATGCTCTGCGTACCGGGTTCGACCACACGGCTGCTGCTCGCAACATGACCCGGTAACGTTAACCAACTGCGGGTATCGGGTTGCTCGGTGAGCGTGTTCCAAATATTAAATACGAGATTGCCGACGTCATCGCCTTGTGTGGCCTCTTTTCGCAATTGATCTTTGGCCCAAACCCGCAGCGCTTGACGGATCACCATCGCGGTAATACGTTCCGATAAATCACGTTGGGCCATCGCATTGACATCGGTCAAGCGCGATTCCTTGAGCGGCGCTTGATTCAATGTAAGCGGTGTAAATCGCTCTGGCGAAGCAGGCGGGTAATACGGCAGAGCGATAGTATAGAAGGCCACATTGTTGCGACTGTCATACAAAGGCAAAGATTGTTTCCAACCTTGCAACGCCGTCACTATGCCTTGTTCATCGAGCACGATGACGCGCGCTTTGTCGCTCTCTAACAAACTGGCTTTACCGTATCGCTGCTCTAATTTAATCAGGTCTTCTTTCATGCTAAGGCGCGTCGCAACGCGCATGGTGCCATCTATGATTTGCTCATTGTCTGGCGCCACCGCGAGCGCGCGTCGATAGTCCACATAGGCGGCATTGAGGTCATTGTCTGCTTCATAAAGCAGTGCCGACAGATACAACAAATAGGCATTTTGCACCGCCGCCAAGGTTTTTCCGGCATCAGGGTAGTTCGACAGCACGCTGCCTAAATTGGGAGATAAGCCCTGCGCTTGCATATTGCTTTGCGCTTTCGCTAGCTCTTTTTCACGCTCTTGCTTGGCACGCTCTTGGACTTGATTGGCGCGTCGCATCTCAATCAACGCCCCTTCCAGTTGGTTTTGCTGTAGATAATTGAGACCAAGATAGAGGTGAAGAAAGCCCAACTCATAATCTGCGGGCTGATATTCGTTGAGATTGTCGTTCACAGCGAGTGAACTAATGCTAGTCAGAGTTTCACTGACCGACACCGTGGCTCTATCTTGCTGAGCGCGAACGGCTTGGTCGCTCAACTCAAACGCCGCTTTACTATCGCTGTAGGTTTGATTGAGAAAGTGCACGCGCCCCTTTTCAAGGTTATCGAGAATATCGCCCGCCACAGAGTCAGGCAGCGCTTCTTGTGCTCGCTGATAATCCCCTCGCTGCACCGCTTGATACACATCAGCATTTTGTGCGCTGTAATGGCTAAACAGGTTACCAGCCGACATATTGGCACACGCCGTGATAACAAGGGTACTGGCGAGTAATGCACAACGTTGAATGTGGATGGTGAGTTGATTCGTAAAACGCACTCCAAGCCTCAAATCAGAATTTCAGATACCGATCTCACCGACATAAATATCAGTGAGACCTGCTCTCTGACACAAAGTGACGCTAAAAGTTCGCTTTATGTCATGACTGTATCGCGTCGATTAACTCATCAACATCGGGCCAAGTGGACGGCCGCCGACTAAGTGCATGTGAATGTGGTAGACCTCTTGGCCACCGTGCGCGTTACAGTTAACGATCAGGCGGTAACCCTCGTCATCAATCCCCTCTTCTTTGGCCAACTTGCGAGCCACAGTAAATAGGCGCCCCATGACCGCTTCATCGGCCTCTGTGACATCGTTCACCGTTGGGATAAGAGTATTAGGAATGATCAAAATATGGCTCGGCGCGCGAGGGTTGATATCACGAAACGCGGTAACCAAATCATCTTGATAAACCACATCGGCCGGGATCTCTTTGCGAATGATTTTACTGAAAATGGTTTCTTCAGCCATGAAACTCTCCAGAAGGTATCGTTGAATTTTCAATGCCATCGAGTATGCGTCAAGCAAATCGAGATCACAATAAAAACAGTGTTCACATCATGTTGTGAGCATTTTATTGATACACATTTTCATTTTTGTATTGTGCGTCATAAAATGTGTGTCTCACTCTCCATACAATCAAACTCTTTTTGCTATTTATAGCGTTATAGTTTGAATTTTTGCCATAGTTAGGGAGAGATCTATGAAAGGCTCAGTGATAAGAAGAATGTACGCTGGCTTTGCACTGATCATTGTGATGTTCATCGTATCCACCATGATGACGTTGAACGGAATGCAGCAAATCCAATCCAATTTCGAGAGTGTCTCCAACACCTCACTACCTCTTGTTTCCAAAGCCAACGAAACCAGTGTCTCTCTGCTTTCTGCGGATAAGCTTTTCAAAGATTTTCTGACCACTCAGAGCTTTGAGCGCATGGAACAAATCGAAAGCCAATTCGACCAAGCACGCGTTGAATACAATCAAACTTTGGCTGCCCTTGAAAAGGCCAGTGCAAGCAAGCCAGAATTGGTCGCCAGCATGGCGGTTCTTAAAGAGAAAGAGAGCAGTTACTTCGGAGAAGCCAAGCAAGCGATGGAAAACTATCGCTCGATGTTTGAGTCTCAAGCGCAAGTACAACAATCTTCTCGCCGTTTTCAACGCTTGCACTCTGAGTTGAGTGTCGGGATGAAAGAGTACGTCGATGACCAAAGCAGTATTTCAGTCAAAGTGATGGCGAAAAGCTACTTCATTAAGCTGAAAGACGCCGAAGTGATCACCTCTGACGCGCTGGCAAGCTCAGACACCGCGTTCGTAGCAGAAGCCGTTGCGAAAAACAAAAAAGCCGTGACACACTTGAACTACGCCTACAACGGCCTATCCAATCAAATGCCTGAGTTGAAAAAAGCCTTTGATGAGTCGGTCAAGCAGTTCACGCTCGACATCGGTCAAAAAGGCGGTGTCCTTGATCAACACAGCAATTACCTTGTGGCAAAAGACGCGCTCTACGCCAACATTGCGAGCCTGACTGAGCAAGTGGATGCGACCATGGCGCTGCTGGCTACCTACAGCGAAGCGGCCCAAGCGGGTCTCAATGCCTCGCTGGTTGAAGCAGAGCAAGTCTACAATCAAGGCAAGATACGTTCACTGTTGATTGGTGCCATCGTGATTGCACTGGCATTAGGCATCGGTTACCACATCGCCCACAGTGTCCGCGAGCCACTCACGCGTATTCTTAGCACCTTGGAATACCTCACCAAAGGTGACATGACACACCGTATCGAAATCCGTTACAACAATGAGTTCAGCCGCGTCAGCGGTCACATCAACTCGTTGGCGGACAACCTGCACAATATCTTGGTGAAGCTCAATGATGCCTCGGACAACTTAACCAATACCGCCCGCACCAACCAAGAGACCTCTTCTCAAGCGCAATCGCAGCTTAATCAGCAGCGTGAACAAACAGCCAACGTCGCCACCGCGATGACTGAAATGGCCCACTCCGTTCAGGAAGTGGCCCAAAGTGCGCAAAGCTCGCAGAAGATGGTTGAGCAAGTGGAGTCGGCGTCGGAATCTGGTCGTCAAATCATGGGCACTAACATCACCACCATCAATCAGCTTGAGACACGTCTAACGGAATCCGTTGATGCGGTCAAAGATTTGCAAACCATGAGTAGCCAGATTGGCAGCATTTTGGATGTGATTCGCAACATTGCTGAGCAAACCAACTTACTTGCGCTCAACGCGGCGATTGAAGCCGCGCGCGCGGGCGACCAAGGCCGAGGTTTTGCGGTGGTGGCGGACGAGGTTCGCGTGCTTGCGCAGCGCACTACTGAATCCACCAGCGAAATTGAAAACATGATCAGTAACTTGCAATCGAGTTCTGCTTCAGCCAACCAAGTCATTCAAAGCTGCATGGACGATATGGAGCTGTCGGTTGAACAAGCGTCCAACGCCAACAGTGCAATGGAAGAAATTCAGGGCTTGATCATGGAGATCAGCCAGATGAGTGGACACATTTCTCAAGCCGCAGCAGAGCAAAGTGAAACCACCTCAGACATTGCAAGAAACATTGAAGAGATTAACCTTATCGCCGACACCAGCTATCAGGCGATGGCGCAAATCGCTCAAACCAGTCATGACTTAAGTCAGCTTGCTGGTCAGCAAGGCGAACTGGTGCATCGATTCAAGCTGTAACGTAAAGATACGGTAAATTATTGACAGAGGGCGACCAATTATAACGGTTGCCCTTGTTTTTTCGGCAGATTGTCATTATATCGTGATTAGGCCTCACCCTTTTACTCTCCTTTTTGTGGGCCTGACATGAGGAATAACTATGACAATTCATGTTGGCATCATCGACCAAGACCCGATTCGCTTGGTCACCCCCCTATTAGATAACCGCAGCATCAGTAACCACATCGTCTTTATTGGCGTCAATGCCCAGCGCACCCTATTCGACAGACTGAGTCGTGTCTTGGCTAAGCGTGAGATTCACTCAGAGTTCTATGAAATTCCTGACGTTACTAATCCTTCTGAGATAAAGAACATCGTTGCGGAACTGGCAGAGCGCCTTAAGCAAAGTGGTGAAGATGTGCGCCTTAACGCCAGTTGTGGTCTGCGTCATCGACTCCTGTCGATTTACGAAGTGTTTCGCACCTTTCATTGGCCAATTTTTGTGGTTGAGCCCAACAGTGATCGCGTCTGCTGGCTCTACCCTGATGGCGTAGAAGACACGCAGCTGCAAGATTGGATCACCATTGACGATTACCTTACGGTATTTGGCGCGCGCGGCGAATTTAGCCAACAAACGTTGCCTCCTCAGTTGGACCAAAAACTCTATGAGTTGGGTGAGCGTTGGGCGAGTAACGCCTTAGAACTTGGCCCAGGCCTTGCGACACTCAATTATCTCGCCACGACATGCCGCAAAGAACAGATCCTCAGTGTAGAGTTGTCGGAGAAGCAGCAAGGCTATCGTGAGCTCAAGATGCTGATCGATGATTTGGTGGATGCCGACATCGCGACGTATGAGAACGGTGTGCTTACCTTTGCCAATGAAGATGCAAGACGCTTCTCCAACGGGGAGTGGCTGGAAACCCTAGTCCACAGCACGGTGCGCCAGATTCAACACAGCATGCCAACGATTCAAGATCACTCACTTAATGTGCAGGTGTATCGTGAGCTCGGTGAGCGTGAAGTGCGCAATGAGCTGGATGTCGCCTGCGTGGTCAACAACAAGCTCCATATCATTGAGTGTAAGACCAAAGGTATGCGTGATGATGGCGATGACACCTTATACAAACTCGAATCGTTAAGAGATTTGCTCGGCGGCTTACAGGCACGCGCCATGCTCGTCAGCTTCAGACCACTGCGCTACAACGACATCACTCGAGCAGAAGATTTGGGTCTCGCGTTAATCGGCCCTGATGAGCTCAAGGACTTGAAAACCCATCTTACGACATGGTTTCAAGCCGCTGGAGGCATTGACGGACTCGACCTTAAGACAGGAGCAAACAGCCCTGCGGCTCGTTAAGCAGGGTTCTTGATACCAATGACACAAAAGCCGCGATGACAATCGCGGCTTTTGGCTTACTTAAGGTCGGCAGCGAGATTAGCTGTCGTCTTCGGTAAAATTGGTCGGTAGGGTTTGCTTCATCTGATTCCAGATCTGCGCGCTCTCCATCCCGTAATGACGCACAACCACCAAAATTTGTTCGCGGTTGCCCGTTTCGCATACCTCCAACAAATCACGGTAGAACTTGAGCGCTAAACCACGCGCCTGAGCACTTGAGAAGTAGTAGCTACCCACACGATCGTAAAGCTTCTTCAATCCATTAAAGATCAAGCCGTAAATCTGGTTACCTGAGTGGAAAGCGAGACGCTGGAAAAGCATGTAATCGTAGTAATTAAACGTTTTCGCAATCAACGTCGCTTGGCGTTTCTGCTCATCTTTTTCACCATCGTCTTTCACGTGTTGCAGAATCTTGTCTGAATACGGCGAGGAGGCAATAAAAGCATCCCAAGAGTCGGCCGCGAGCAAGGCTTCACAAGAGTCGATCACATTGTGAATGGTACGCTCTGAACTCTCTTTGTTTACTTTGAACGCATAGCGCATGAAGATAGGTGAGATGTTTGTACGTGCCGCAAGCAAATCTTCTACGATAGAGGTTGCGTTTTCAGCATCGAGCGTCATCAATGTATCAAGAATGTGTAACCCGGACGTTTCCATAAACTGGTTTACTTTAGTCGGCTTACCATGCTGAATGGTTAACCAACCATCACGAGCCAATCTTTGTAATACCTCACGCAACGTCGTACGTGTTACACCAATGAGTTCAGAGAGCTCTCGTTCGGCTGGGAGAATCGAACCCGGAGGGAAGCGCCCTTTCCAAATACTTTCGATAATGTATTTCTCTGCAAATCCTGCGGGACTCTTTGCCTTGATGACCATTAATTACTGTTCCAATTTTATATTTATCTGGGTCGAATGGAACTCATCATACCACTAGTTTTTGCCTAGCGAAAACAAACCACCAGTAAACGTGGCATGGATGCCATATAGAGCATTAACTCTAATTTATTTTGGCGGTTTTAAGTGGTGTGGGGATTGTCAAAACCAATAAATTTTAACTTTACCTAACCTCACTTTCTCTGAGGCCTTATGAGTACTGCATTAATCACACAATATGAGTTTTTATTTTTGAAACTAACATTGTTATTTTGATGCAATATAATCCCATATTGTTGCTTATCAATTCAACTAAATGGCTAACTGCCATCAATTGCTGATTTTCACAACTATTATGCAAGCGTTACGTAACTTTGATCGCGTTTTTGAATAAAAGTGGACTGATACATTTATCAGATATCACTTAATCATTGACTAACAAGTTATCAACGGTAGAGTGGCGACCGAAGTAAGGAGTGCTTGTCTTTCTCAGGGAGTGACTTGGCAAGACCACATATTGATACTCAGGATGTTGTTTTTCTAAGTCGCTGTTGATTGGGCGTTACACGGCTGGACTATCTGCGCATGAGCCATCTGCGCATGACCCGCTGCGACGCTTACATTGAATTCGGGCACGTCTGTGTTAATTCAGTACAACAATAAAGAGTATTAATGTCATGCCGATGTCACTCGGAAACGCCTTCATCAAGAACTTTCTTGGTAAGGCACCGGATTGGTACAAAGTTGCCATCATAGCCTTCCTCATCATCAACCCGCTTGTGTTCTTTTTCATCGATCCTTTTGTCTCAGGCTGGTTGTTGGTCGCAGAGTTTATTTTCACCCTTGCGATGGCACTGAAGTGTTACCCGCTGCAACCCGGTGGTTTATTGGCCATTGAAGCCATCGCCATTGGCATGACCAGTGCGGATCAAGTCAAGCATGAGCTTGTCGCGAATATCGAAGTGTTGCTACTGCTGGTCTTTATGGTCGCAGGTATCTACTTCATGAAGCAGCTTTTGCTGTTTATCTTTACCAAAATTCTGCTCGGTATTCAGTCTAAAAGCATGTTATCGCTGGCGTTCTGTTTTGCCGCAGCGTTCTTATCTGCTTTCTTAGATGCATTAACGGTGATCGCTGTTGTCATCAGTGTCGCAGTTGGCTTCTACGCGATCTACCACAAAGTTGCCTCCGGTCAGGGAGGTCACGCGACCCATGACCATACGTCAGATGATCACCTTAACGATCTTACACGTGATGACTTAGAGAACTACCGCGCCTTCTTGCGTTCGCTGCTCATGCACGCAGGGGTGGGTACGGCACTCGGTGGCGTGATGACCATGGTGGGTGAGCCGCAAAACTTGATCATTGCTGATCAGGCTGGCTGGCAGTTTGGTGAGTTCATTGTTCGCATGTTACCCGTTACTCTACCCGTGTTGATTTGTGGTCTCGCAACGTGTGTGCTCGTCGAAAAAATGAAAGTCTTCGGCTATGGCGCCCGCCTGCCTGACACGGTGCGTCAGATTCTGGTTGATTACGACAACGAAGAGCGTAAAAAGCGCACCAAACAAGATGTGGCCAAGCTTTGGGTTCAGGGTGTTATCGCGGTATGGCTGATTGTCGGCCTTGCGCTCCACCTCGCGGCAGTCGGCCTCATCGGCTTGTCTGTCATCATTCTGGCTACTGCGTTTACGGGCGTGATTGAAGAGCACTCGCTAGGTAAAGCCTTCGAAGAGGCCCTGCCCTTTACCGCGCTTTTGACGGTGTTCTTCTCAATTGTTGCTGTCATCATCGACCAAGAGCTATTCAAGCCAGTGATTGATGCGGTATTGCACGTCGAAGACAAAGGCACCCAATTGGCGCTCTTCTATGTCGCCAATGGACTGCTTTCGATGGTGTCTGATAACGTATTCGTCGGCACGGTCTACATTACCGAGGTTAGTACGGCGTTGATGGAAGGCGTGATCAATCGTGACCAGTTTGACCTGCTCGCAGTAGCGATCAATACGGGCACCAACTTGCCATCGGTTGCCACCCCGAACGGTCAAGCTGCCTTCTTGTTCTTGTTGACCTCAACGCTGGCACCTTTGATTCGTTTGTCCTACGGTCGCATGGTTATCATGGCACTGCCTTACACGATAGTGCTGGCTTTAGTTGGCTTTGCCGGTATTGTCTTCCTGCTTGAACCAATGACCGCGTGGTTCTATGAAGCAGGCTGGATCACGCATCACTCAGCAGAAATCATGCATGCGGTGACCAAAGGTCACTAGTCGGCATCACGTTTGAATAATTTTTTATTGCGATAGAAACTTTTACACGCTAAAAAGCTCTGATTAGTCAGAGCTTTTTTCTTTTCTTTGTTAGGGATATTTCATTACTTATGCTTTCTTCGATTAAACAGTTTTCTCAGGGACGATTTGCTTGGCTACTGCTGTTTGGCTTGATTGTCGCACTAGAGTTGTGTGCACTGTTCTTCCAGCACGGAATGGGCTTGGCGCCGTGTGTGATGTGTATTTATGAGCGCATCGCCATGCTTGGCGTCGCGGGCGCAGCGCTGATTGGTGCCATCAATCCACGTGTTGCTGTATTGCGTTGGTTAGGGCTCGCAGCGTGGGGCGGCAGTGCTTATAAAGGACTCATGCTGTCACTAGAACACGTGGATTACCAGTTTAACCCTTCGCCGTTCTACACCTGTGATCTGTTTGTTCAATTCCCTGACTGGGCACCGCTCAATCAATGGGCGCCTTGGATGTTTGAAGCTTATGGGGATTGCAGCAAAATCGTATGGCAGTTTTTGACGCTCTCCATGCCACAGTGGCTCGTGGTTATCTTTGCTGCAAACCTGCTCGCGCTTGGTGTCATTGTTCTCTCTCAATTTGCCAAAGATAAATAACACCCATCACTCACTCTGAGTACACGAGTAAAAAAATGGCTTCCAAACGGAAGCCATTTTTTATGAGTCGTCTTTGCCGGCGCGACGCTGACTATGTTTCGAGGAACAATATATAGAGTTACCATATGTAAAGTGACCCTATGTAAAGTAACAACGCATATTACCTGCTATCAGTTCATCTCTCGACCCGGCTCTGGCGCCAAGACCTCTCGGTTGCCGTTGTGACCTGGCGCGCTGACAATACCTTGAGCCTCAAGCTGCTCGACAATTCGCGCCGCACGGTTGTAACCGATTTTAAATCGGCGCTGAACGCCAGAGACTGAACCACGACGAGATTGCACTACGTGCTCGACCACTTGATCAAACAGAGGGTCCATCTCTTCATCACCTTCGGGTTTCTCGCCCGGTAGCAACGCTTCTGGCCCTTGGTCTCCGTTGGTGATCTCATCAATATAGTTTGGCTTGCCGCGTGCCTTCCAATTGTTGACCACCGCATGCACATCATCATCTGAAGCAAATGCCCCATGGACGCGAATGGTGTGACTCGATCCGGAAGGAAGATACAACATATCACCCATACCCAGCAGTGACTCTGCACCACCTTGATCGAGAATGGTTCGAGAGTCCGTTTTGGTTGAAACGGTAAATGCAACCCGCGTAGGAATGTTCGCTTTAATCAAACCGGTAATAACGTCTACTGAAGGTCGCTGCGTCGCCAAAATGAGGTGGATACCCGCGGCGCGCGCTTTTTGCGCTAAACGCGCGATCAACTCTTCGACTTTCTTCCCGACCACCATCATCAGATCGGCAAATTCATCCACGATCACTACGATATAAGGCAGCTTTTCGAGCAGCGGTGGATGCTCATCCATACTGTCACCCGGTTGCCAGAGCGGATCGTGGATTGGGTGGCCCGCATCTGCGGCCATTTTCAGCTTGTCGTTGAATCCTTTGATGTTCCTAACGCCTAGTGCAGACATCAGCTTGTAACGCCGCTCCATCTCGCCAACACACCAACGCAATGCATTGGACGCATCCTTCATGTCGGTCACCACTTCAGACAACAAGTGAGGAATCCCTTCATACACCGACAGCTCAAGCATTTTCGGGTCAATCATGATAAAGCGGACATCTTCTGGGGTCGCTTTATAGAGGATACTCAAGATCATGACGTTCACCCCGACCGATTTACCTGAGCCTGTGGTACCCGCCACCAACACGTGAGGCATTTTCGACAGGTCCGCCACCACGGCTTCGCCCGCAATATCTTGACCAAGGACGACGGTCGTCGGTGATTTAGCGTTAACAAACGCTTGGCTGCCGACCACGTCGGAGAAATAGACCGTCTGGCGGCTCATGTTTGGCAGTTCAAGGCCAACATAAGGCTTGCCAGGGATCACCTCCACCACACGCACCGCCATCGCTGAGAGTGAGCGTGCTAAGTCCATTGATAAACTTGAGATGCGGCTTACTTTCACCCCTGGTGCCAAATCCAATTCAAAACGAGTAATCACTGGTCCTGGGAATATATCCACCACCGATGCGGTGATTTTATAGTCCGCTAACTTAGATTCCACCAGACGAGCTATCTCCTCTAACGCATCGCGGTCAATAAAGTTTTCTCGCTTCTCTGGGTGGTATAAGAGCTCGAGCGTTGGCATAGGCTCGGTCGGTTTCGGTAAGTTTTGATCTTGCTGAACCAAAAACGGGTTCTGAGACGCGACCACTTTGGCTTGCGCTTCCGCTACCAAGTTTTGCAGCGCGGCCGCATCTTCGTCTTGTGCTACATCGACGTCGCCCTCGTCATCATCTGTTGAGCCGCCCTGTTCATCAATAAACGCGTCGACGGGTTCCTGTGGCGTAAAGCTTGGCTCAGGGTTGTCTTCGACCACATCAAAACTGGAGATACGAGGTTGCTCATCCTCTTCAATATCAGGGAGTGGCGAATCATCACGATCGTGGAAAACAGGCTCATCTTGCCAAGGCGGAGTAAGCTCTTGCTCGCGCTCTTGCGACTGCAACTCGCTGGACGCTTGAGTCAAAATCGGTTCAGGGGCGTAATCGTTGGCACTATTGGCCGCCGCATCGAGCTCCTCTATAGTGGCACCAAGCTGCTTAACACGCAGGTTACTCTGCTCGTCATCCTCTTGCTCGTCGTAGTGATAAAGCGGCGTCTCTGGCGCAGAGGTGGACGCTTGAGTGGCACTATTGTCCGGCATATGAATATTGTAGCGACGTGTCGCGGACTGAGGAGATACTGCCTCGCTGACTGGCTCCTCACGCTCTGAATCCGCTTGGATGGCAGGCGACGTGTTCATACCTTCTCGCGACTTATGCTCTAATGAGTCAGATTGCGTCGCATCCGGTTCGGTCAAGGTCGGCGCAAACACCTGATCCTTCTCACCGCGCAGCTTATTGATCACCCAAGTGATGGCACCAATCGCCTGCTCGCCAATCCAATCCACGATCGTTAGCCAAGAAATCCCGGTCAACAGCGTAAAACCCGCGCCCCACAAAAACAGCAGCACTAGCGTGGTGCCTAGCACGTTGAGTGTCGGCAGAGCGAGACTGGTCAGCACATCACCGATAACGCCGCCCGATGAAAAGTACCAGATATCGTCGAAGTTGATGTCGGCAAGACCGCAACTGGTGAGAATCAATATAGTTAAGCCGAGTAAGCGTGTGCCCCAAAGCATAAAATCGAGCGGCTCATCTTCGCCTCGTTTACGAAACAGAACCCAGGCGGTCAGTGCGATGACCACTGGAATAGTGTACGCCAGTGAGCCAAACGTAAAAAACAGTGTGTCCGCGAGCCAAGCCCCGACAATACCACCGGCATTTTCAATCTCCATACCCCAGGCGGTTTGCGACCATGATGGATCGGCCGCGCTGAAGGTCAGCAGAGCAACAGACAGTAAAATAGCGGCGAGGAAAACCACGATTAGGCTGCATTCTTGTAAACGCTCGGAACCGGAAAGGCGCGTCTTTTGACGATGGTCCCCAGTGTCGACGATGGTTTCGACTTTGTTTTTGGTTTCTCGGAACATAACCACTCTAACATACTGAAAAAAATAGCCCGAACAGCCAAGCTGCACGGACTATTGATTTAACCACATCGGCCTACAAAACCCAATTATGAAAAGTCAGAATATCGAAAGGGATTCTCACTTTGTCTCGCCTTCGCCCTGAATAGTCATTCCCATACTAGGCTTAGGGATTAACGAGTTTTGATCACCAATTGATTGGTTTGTTTCACTTCTTCCATAACCACGTAAGTACGTGTGTCATTAACACCGGGTAGACGAAGTAGTGTATCCCCTAGCAGTTTACGATAAGCACTCATATCCGAAACACGTGTTTTCAAAAGATAGTCGAAATCACCAGAAACAAGATGACACTCTTGGATGTCGTCAAGCTTCTGTACGGCTGCATTAAACTGTTCAAACACGTCTGGAGCACCACGGTTTAGCGTGATCTCCACAAACACCAATAGAGACGCGTCTAGGTACTGAGGGTTGAGCAACGCTGTGTACCCAGTGATGTATCCCTGACGCTCTAAGCGTCTTACACGCTCTAAACACGGAGTGGGCGAAAGACCGACTCGTTTAGACAATTCTACATTCGAAATTCGACCATCTTTTTGCAACTCATTCAGAATATTGCGATCGATACGGTCTAGATCCTTGGACGGCTTCTTATTGTTGTCTGCCATTTTTTATTCCACCTTATTACTTCCTTGCAAAAATTTATACTACAACTTCTTAATATACGGTATCAAATTTTATTACATCCTAACTATACTAGGCATTAATTCGACAGAATTACCCTAAATACAGTTGATACAACCATTTATCGATAAGGAGTCAGGATGATCATTGGCGTACCAAAGGAAATTAAAAACCACGAATACCGTGTGGGCATGATCCCAGCCAGCGTCCGCGAGTTAGTCTCACAAGGCCACCAAGTGTTGGTTGAAACCAATGCCGGCGCAGGCATCGGTTTTTCAGACGATGATTACATCGCTGTAGGCGCATCCATTCTTCCTACTGCTGCCGACGTATTTGCGAAGGCAGAGATGATTGTAAAGGTTAAAGAACCTCAAGCTGTCGAGCGAGCCATGCTCCGCGAAGGGCAAATTTTATTTACTTATTTACACCTCGCACCAGATTTTCCACAAACTGAAGAGCTAATCAAGAGCAAAGCCGTCTGTATAGCCTACGAGACTGTAACAGATAATATGGGTCGCTTGCCACTATTAGCGCCAATGTCTGAGGTTGCGGGTCGAATGTCTATCCAAGCCGGTGCGCAAACCTTGGAAAAATCGCACGGCGGACGTGGTCTTCTGCTAGGCGGCGTACCGGGTGTGGAGCCTGCAAAAGTGGTGGTCATCGGTGGTGGTGTGGTCGGTGCAAACGCGGCGCGCATGGCCGTTGGTCTGCGCGCAGATGTGACTATCCTTGACCGAAATGTCGACACTTTGCGCCGCTTGGACGAAGAGTTCCAAGGCCGTGCAAAAGTCGTCTACTCAACCAAAGACGCGATTGAAAAACACGTACTCGAAGCGGATTTGGTCATCGGTGCGGTATTGATCCCAGGTGCTGCGGCGCCGAAGCTGGTCACTAAAGAGCACATTGCCAAGATGAAACCGGGCGCGGCGGTAGTGGATGTTGCTATCGACCAAGGCGGCTGTTTTGAAACCTCTCACGCGACCACGCACGCCGATCCGACCTACATTGTTGATGACGTTGTCCACTACTGTGTGGCGAACATGCCGGGTGCGGTTGCGCGCACGTCAACCTTCGCTCTTAACAACGCGACCTTGCCGTACATTGTCAAACTGGCCAATAAAGGCTATCGCCAAGCGCTACTCGAAGACAAAGGCTTCCTGGAAGGATTGAACGTTATTCACGGTAAAGTAACTTGCCAAGAAGTGGCGGAAAGCTTTGACCTTGAGTACGTCGTTCCAGAACAAGCGATCGCGATGTTCAACTAAGCTTTAACAGCAACAACAAACAAAAGCGCTTGTGCCGAAACACAAGCGCTTTCTTTATTCTATTGATTCTAAGAATTGGCTCTGACCAAGCCGTAAGGATCAATCCGAGAACGCTTAAAACCAGCGCTCTAATGACGCACGATCTAGCTGTTTAAACGCTCGGTTAAGTAGACGCGCCAACTCTTTATAACGCGGACGAGATTTCATCGGCTCTAGCGCGCCTCCACTGTCGACAATTTTCTGATGGATTTCTCGATACCAGCCAGCCAACGCAGGAGGAAGTACAGTGTTCGAACGATTGCCGAGCCACCACATGCCTTGAATGGGCATACTGATGGCAAACAAGGCGATGATCACCGCCTGCGGTATAGCCTGATAGTTGTTGAACGCCATTTGAGTCAGCACACTGATGGCTGCAATCGCAGGCATGACCTTCACACCAAACCGAGTCGCCTTAATGATGCGTTGCTCTGGAAACAGCATGTTAAGCTCTTTGCGCATCGGCCAGATTTCCATGTATTTTTGACCGTCACGTAGGCTATGAATCAAACCGACTTTATTACTCATACGACTCTCTCACTGGTTTAGGCGACCAAATTAAAATTTAGTTGAAGAATTAAACTTTCTAAGTAAAAAATTGATAAAAGTTAATATTCTTTCAAAATTTTTTGTTATTATTCTCTATTATCGTTATCCTTCGCGGACCCACAATCTCATTGTTGCTGTTATTTACAATTTACGCAACTCTATGGGACCTATCTGCAAGGATGCAATGGTAACGTTCGGGAGACGTTACTGTCTCTTTATACGGAATTCGACGTTTTTTTGACCAAGATTAGTACGCAGCGAACCTCGTATCGTCTATTCTTGTGATTAATTTTTATCCTAACTGATTATTACAGGTAGTCACTCATGTCAAAGCTAGTTTTAGTTTTAAACTGCGGTAGTTCTTCTCTTAAGTTCGCTATTGTTGATGCAGCAAACGGCGACGAGCACCTAACCGGTCTTGCTGAATGTCTTCATCTTCCAGAAGCGCGTATCAAATGGAAGCTAGATGGCAAACACGAAGCACAACTTGGTGAAGGCGCTGCGCACGATGAAGCTCTTTCTTTCATCGTTGAAACTATTCTTGCTTCTAAGCCAGAACTTGCACAGCAACTGAAAGCGATCGGTCACCGTGTGGTACACGGCGGCGAGAAATTCACGCAATCTGCGCTTATCACTGACGACGTACTGAAAGGTATCGAAGACTGTGCAACGTTGGCGCCTCTTCACAACCCAGCAGCGATCATTGGTATTAAAGCGGCTCAAAAAGCGTTCCCTGGCCTACCAATGTCTGCGGTATTTGATACGGCTTTCCACCAGTCTATGCCTGAAGAAGCGTACCTATACGCACTGCCATACAACCTGTACAAAGAGCACGGTATCCGTCGCTACGGCATGCACGGCACATCACACCTATTCATCGCTCGCGAAGCAGCTGAGCGT